>JAUZQA010000079.1 GCA_030705665.1 Bacillota bacterium | reverse complement strand
ATACCTCCAGATATCGTATTAATAAAAATAACACTGCAATCACCTGACAAAATGAGCCCCTCCTTAACCAATTTTATATTACAATATGTGAACAACCTTCCCAATGTATAAGCAAATGTATTAAGAAGAATGCGGATTTTCTGCAGGAATACATTCTACTGCACTTTGGCAATATGTATAAATTTTTTGAAAAATTCATGTACAAATGGATAAATTTATATAATAATAGCTGTAGCATAAAAAAATAGATTTTAAAAACAGGTGCTAAAATCAAAAGATTTTAGCTTAAAAGGGAAGTTGGTTGAAATCCAACGCGGTCCCGCCACTGTAAATGGGAGCTGCCTATAGTATCCACTGTCTTAATGATGGGAAGGTATAGGAAGTGATGATCATGAGCCAGGAGACCTGCCTGTTTGTTGCGCCAAAACCTACGCGGATAGGAATGTGTGGCATGCTGGACTCTTTACATTACGTATTTGAATCTACACATACCAACATCTCCATGTCTTCATGGAGATGTTTTTTGCGTTTTAGCTACCTAGTTTTTTTGGCAGGTTTTTATTTTCCTTATGCTGCAAAATCAAAATCAGGAGGAAAAAAATGAAGAAATTGTATTCGCTATTGTTGATTGCATTGTTATCAATAGGCATGCTGGCAGGTTGTGCAGGAACAACAGAAAAATCTACTGGAGGTAATCAGGCTGATTCATCAAAGACAGCTGCAGCCTTTCCGGTGACAATCAAGGATGCTTTAGGAAATAAAGTGGTTATAAAGCAAAGGCCGACAAAAATTGTATCTCTTATGCCGAGTAATACAGAAATCGCCTACGCATTAGGCTTAGAAAAGAAAATTGTAGGGGTTTCCGATTATGATAATTATCCAAAAGATACTCTTAAAAAAGAAAAAATTGGCGGGCAGCAATTTAATACCGAGAAAATCATTGGTTTAAAACCAAATCTAGTTCTGGCACATGCATCTTCTGCTTCTATTGCGAAGGATGCCCTAAAGCAGCTGCGGGATGCTGGCATTCCAGTTCTCGTTATCGCTAATGCAACAAACTTTGAGCAGGTCTATAACTCGATTGGTATGGTCGGAAAAGCAACTGGCACAACAAAACAAGCGGATGAAGTAGTTAAAGGCATGAAGGATAAATTAGCTGTTATCAAGGAAAAAGCAGCATCGATAAAAGATAAGAAAAAAGTATATATGGAGGTTGCTCCTGCACCTGATATCTATACAACAGGAAAAAATACCTTTATGAATGAAATGCTTACAGCCATTAATGCTGACAATGTTGCAGGGGATCAACAAGGCTGGATCAAGGTCGATCAGGAATCAATCATTCAAAAAAATCCCGATATCATTATTACCACATACGGATATTATGTGAAAAATCCTGCCGAACAAGTGTTAACCAGAAAAGGCTGGGAGAATGTGAACGCCGTTAAAAATAAACAAGTAATTGATGTAAATTCTGACCTTGTCGACCGCCCTGGCCCAAGGGTTGTTGAAGGAGTAGAGGCGCTTGCAAAGGCAGTCTATCCGGAAGTTTTTAAATAACAAAACTATTGCCTATTCGGCGGCAGGAATCTTCCTGCTTTTATCAGGTCTATTGGGTACATCCATTGGAACAGTTTATGTTCCAATGGTAACCATTGCAAGAATTATCGAAGCTAAACTTTTTGGACTTTCTCAGGAGCGAATCGACCCAATGTTTACAAATATTGTTTTGGATATTCGGCTGCCCCGAGTGATCTTATCCGCTCTTGTTGGTGCATCTCTTGCAATTGCCGGAGCGGCTTTTCAAGGGTTATTAAGAAACCCATTAGCAGACCCTTACACCCTGGGGGTATCATCCGGTGCATCACTCGGGGCGGTCATCACATTGTTTTTTCAAATTTCAATTCCGTTTTTTGGTTCTTTTACCTTGCCATTATTAAGTATCTTGTTTTCACTTGTTACGATCTTTTTTGTTCTTGCGTTTGCCAGGAAAATTGAACGTTCGATGAAAGTGGAAACGATAATTTTAACGGGAATTATTTTCAGTTCTTTTCTTGGGGCACTTATTTCCCTCATGATTGCTCTAACGGGTGAGGAGCTAAGGCAAATCATCACCTGGCTTTTGGGAAGTGTTTCAATGCGGGGCTGGGACTACATCAAGATGATTATGCCATTTTTTATCATTGGATCATTCATTCTCATTATAAATGCAAAAGAATTAAATGCGATGTCGTTCGGAGAAGAAAGGGCGCAGCATTTAGGCGTCAATGTTCAAAAAAGAAAACTGATCATCCTTACCGCTGGTTCTATCTTAACGGGTGCGGCAGTCGCGGTTTCGGGAACAATTGGATTTGTGGGACTTGTCATTCCACATTTGGCAAGATTGTTATGGGGGCCGGACCATAAGCATCTCTTGCCATTATCGATTTTAACCGGAAGCGGATTTTTAATTTTAGCAGATCTTATTTCAAGAACGATTATTTCCCCGACCGAGTTACCGATCGGAGTGATTACGGCACTTATTGGGGCCCCAGTATTTGCTATCATTCTTTTGCAAAGAAAAAGGACGGAAAGAAGTGGGTAGGAAATGATAAAAGTTCATCATGTTTCGGGTGGCTATACAAATGAATCTGTCCTTAAAAATATTTCTTTTGAAGTCGGCACCGGGGAATTATTTGGAGTCGTGGGACCAAATGGAAGCGGTAAAACAACCCTTTTAAAAATCCTAAGCGGGATCCTGCCAGTTCAAAACGGTGAGGTTTATATAAAGGGAAAAAGACTTCAAGATTATTCCGCTAAACAGGTAGCGAGAATGGTTGCTGTTTTATCCCAGCATTCCTGGCAAACTTTCTCCTATACAGTAAAAGAAACTATTTCATTAGGACGCTACGCCCACCAACATGGCTGGTTTCAATCGTGGAACAAGGAAGATGAAGAAATCATCCAAAGAGTTATGTCGCAAACAGGTGTATCGACATTACAAAATAAAAATATCCAGGAACTATCAGGTGGGGAGAAGCAGCGAGTCTTTTTAGCGCAGGCCCTCGCCCAGGAGCCTGAAATTCTGCTTTTGGATGAACCGACCAACCATCTGGACCTTTCCTATCAAAAGGAATTATTGGATCTGCTCAAAACTTGGTCGGTGGAAAACGGCTTAACAGTTCTTTCTATTTTTCATGATTTAAATCTTGCTGGACTTTATTGTGATCGAATGCTCTTGCTAGAAAATGGATCGATTAATATCGTGCATGTTCCGAATGAAGTACTTAAAGAAGAGCGCATTCGGAATGTATTTCACACTGATATTAAGAAGCAGCCGCATCCAAAAGTAGCTGCCCCGCAAATGGTCCTGCTTCCAAATCATGAACGAGCTGAAAAAACTGTGAGAATTGACAAAGATCTGCTAGCTATTTCTGAAGAATACATTGCATTATCCTCGCCAATAGCATTACGGACAATGTCTTCTGGTGTTATAGGTTCGGGTGTAGGCTGGTACCAAAAATTTGTCAATCGCCACGTTGATAAAAACTATAACTGCAGTGATCATCGTCTGGAAATGGCTGATTTTCTAAAAGTAAATGGGTTTGAACCGGCGGAGACCGTCGGGATGATGACAGCCGTTTTCCCAAATGATGTAGCCTATACTTTATGCGAATCTGATCGTTTTTCCATCTTTGTTGTCGTGACTGCTGGTGTTAGCAATGCCGTTGATGCTTCGAAAAGCGAATTGCATTCCTTTGAAAAGTTACCAGGAACCATTAACACTTGGATTTTTGTAAATGGTGAATTAACAGAAGAGGCATTCATTCAAAGCATTATGACCGCAACAGAAGCAAAATGTAAAGTTATGGAGAGTCAAAAGGTCATCGACAATGTCACAGGAACAATTGCCACTGGAACTTCAACCGATAGCATTTTAATTGCTGCTACACAGCAAGGGGAAAGTATAGAATTTGCCGGTACAATTACACCCTTAGGAAAGCTTATTAGTAAAGCCGTATATGAGTGTACAACATTAGCGATCCAAAAATCGCGGAAAAGGATGAGATGATAATGGTTTATCATTTGATCTCAATTACAATTGCCTATTTCATTGATATGGTGATCGGAGACCCGCCAAATTGGCCGCATCCGGTCAAGTGTATAGGTACTATGATTAGTTATTTAGAAAAGCGTTGGAATAAAGGAAATAACAAGCGGCTGAAGGGTACTTTCATGCTCCTTATCATTTTAATGGCCGTTTTATTGCTCGTTACAATTATTGTTTTGATCTGTTATAAAATTCATCCCTTGTTGGGAATTTTCATAGAGAGCCTTATAATCTCAGCGACGATTGCACAAAAAAGCCTGAAACAAGCTTCACTTGAGGTCTATCATCCGTTAAAAGAGAGCGACCTAAAGACTGCCAGATTAAAATTATCCTATATTGTTGGCAGGGATACGGACATGCTGGATGAAGGGGAGATTTCCCGTGGTGCGATTGAGACGGTTGCAGAGAATACCAGCGATGGCGTAACAGCGCCTTTGTTTTGGGCGTTAGTGGGAGGTGCGCCGCTGGCAATGTTTTATCGGGCAACCAATACCTGTGATTCAATGGTTGGTTATAACAATGAGCGTTACAAAGAATTTGGCTGGGCTTCAGCGAAATGGGATGATGTGCTCAATTGGATTCCAAGCCGCTTGACGGGAATCCTTATGCTGCTTGGAAACAAGCCGAAAATGATAGGTTTTCGGAAGGCATGGGCCATTTTGTTCCGCGATGCCAAAAAGCATCCAAGCCCAAACAGCGGCTGGGGTGAAGCGGCGGTTGCTTCCATTTTGGGAATCCAGCTTGGGGGAATTAATTACTACAATGGGATGATTTCGAACCGGGCAAAAATGGGAGACCCGATTCAGCGGATACAGTTTAGACATATACGTGAAGCAAATGCCATTTTAAGCAAGACCGTTTTTTTATTTTTACTTTTACTATGGGCAGGAGGGATGACCCTTGAAATGGCCATCACATGGATCCAATCCTCAATATCTCTATGAAGCAATGGGTATGATGCTTCCAGAAAACTACCTTGATTTTAGTGCTAACATTAATCCGCTTGGTCCGCCAGAAGCATTGAAAATAAGCTGGAATGAAATCTACAAAAAGGTCACGGTTTATCCTGATCCATATGCCTTAACTTTGAAGGGAAAAATATCGGAAAAGGAACAGATTCCAATTGATTCTTTGCTGGTAGGAAACGGTGGGGCAGAGCTGATTACATTAGTTGCGAGAATGCTGGAGGGTAAAAAGGTTTTGCTGATTCAGCCCGCATTTTCAGAGTATGAGCAAGCATGCAGGGTCAATCGCTGTGAGATCATAACTTGCCAATTAGAAGCGCCCGATTTTGACCTTTCTCTCGAACAAATACGTCCGAAATTGAGGGACGCGGATGCGATGTTTTTCTGTAATCCAAATAATCCAACAGGAATTCATTACTCGAAAGCTGACCTCCTTGTGCTGCTGGAAGAATGTGAAAAAAACGATTGTTTATTTATATTGGATGAGGCCTTTTTTGACTTTCTGCTGGACTATCAATCTTTTATTCCATACATAAAGAGATTCTCCAATCTAATCATTATCCGTTCAATGACGAAAATGTTTGCCATCCCGGGGATTCGGCTCGGCTATTTAGTGGGACATCCCGGAATGATTGCAAAACTGCAATCCATACAGTCTCATTGGAGTACCAATGCAATTGCTTTGGCGGCGGGTGAAATATGTATGGAAGAGAAAGCATTTATTAAAAGGACTCAGAGCCTTATCGCCAACGAACGGAATAAACTTTTCACCTATTACCGACAACAGGAATTTACCATTTCAGCCTCTGAGGTGAATTTTTACTTATTAAAGGATCCCTATTTAAAGGATCAATTTCCGTTATTTGAATTCTTGCTGAAAAAAGGAGTCATTCCGCGTCATACTTTTAACTTTCCTGGTTTGGAGGGGAAATGGCTGCGCTTTGCCATCAAAAACACTCATGAAAATCAGCGGCTAATGGAGGTGCTGAAGGAATGGCGGATGCTCCATCATTAATTTTTGTATCAGGCGGTGTCAGAAGCGGCAAGAGCAGTTTTGCTGAAAAGACTGCTGTGGACATAGCCGCACGTTCAGGAGGAAATCTGCGTTATATCGCAACGGGTGTTCCATTTGATTCCGAAATGAATGAAAGAATTAAAAGGCATCAGCAGGATCGTGAAAATACGAAGCATCACTGGAAGACTGTTGAGCAGCCTGTAAGTATTGGTGAAATTGCTCCCTATATTAAGGAGGGGGATATTCTTTTGCTGGATTGTGTGACTACCTTATTAAACAATGAACTCTATTCAGTTGCAAATAAGTGGGACCAGCTTTTCCTGGATTCAGTATATGAAAAGATCATAAGCGGAATTTTGACACTAAAAAGGCAGGCGGGAACCTTGATCGTGGTTAGTAATGAAGTTATGAATGAGCCAATATCTGCTAACGCCCTTGTTTTTAGCTATAAAAAATTGCTTGGGCACATTCATCAAAGAATAGTCAGGGAATCTGACCAGGCATATTATGTGGAAGCGGGAATTCCAATTGCATGGAAGAAGGTGTTGGATTGAAAGGGGTAATGATTCAGGGAACTGCTTCCGATGTGGGCAAAAGCTTAATAGTGACGGCTCTGTGCAGAATGTTTGCTAATGAAGGGATGAGGGTTGCGCCTTTTAAATCACAAAACATGTCCAATAATTCTTACGTCACCGTTGATGGTAAGGAGATTGGCAGAGCACAGGGAATACAGGCAGAAGCAGCGAAGACGGAAGCAAGTGTGTGGATGAATCCGATTTTATTAAAGCCAAGATCACATTTGCATTCGGAAGTAGTTTTCCTGGGGAAGGCTGCGGAATCCTTATCGGGGCGAGAATATCGGGAAAGCTTTTATGAGAAAGGGCTTGAAGCAATCCAAGAAGCACTTGCCCGCTTGGAAAATGAATATGATCTTTTAGTTGTCGAAGGGGCGGGTAGTCCTGTAGAAATCAATTTAAAAGATAGAGAGATTGTGAATATGAAAGTGGCAGAAATGGCCGATGTGCCGGTTATCCTTGTTTCCGATATTGACCGTGGGGGCGTTTTTGCCAGTATTATTGGCACGCTTGAACTTCTGGAACCTGAGGAAAGAAAAAGGGTCGCTGGCTTGATTATCAATAAATTCCGCGGCGATCTTTCATTATTTGAGGATGGAGTTCGCTGGCTGGAAGAGAAAACAGGGATTCCTGTTTTGGGTGTTTTACCATATGTAGAAAATCATATGATTGATGGGGAAGACTCTTTATCCATTAGCCAGCAATTTGGAGGCGGAAAAAAAGCTGAGCTTGATATTGCCGTGATAAGGCTGCCGTTTATTTCAAACTACAGCGACTTGGAGCCATTTCTATACGAAAAAGATGTTTCAGTACGCTGGGTGAAGGATTCTTCGGAAATTGGACGGCCGGATGCAGTGATTATTCCCGGAACCAAGAGTACAATGAACGATTTGAATTTTATAAGAGTAAAACATCTGGATGACGCCATTCAAAAACATTTAGAAGAGGGCGGATTTTTAGTCGGAATTTGCGGCGGCTATCAAATACTTGGTGAAGAGTTGATCGATGAAGCTGGTTCGGATACAGGAATTGCAAGCCTTCGTGTGCAGGGGTTAGGGATTATTCCCGCGCGAACATTTTTCCAGGATGAAAAAGAAACGGTCAGGACAGCCGCTCATTTTCATGAAGATACCGATCTTTCATATCTTGGTAGGTTAGAAGGATATGAGATTCACTTGGGCAGGACGATACTGGCAAGGGAAGGATGTTCCTTTCTCCAAACAATCGAAGGAAAGTCAGATGGTTACTATGGTGAAAATGGGAAAGTAATTGGAACCTATCTCCATCATCTTTTTCATAATGACAGGTGGAGAAATCAATGGCTGAATATGATCCGAAAATCCAAAGGACTTCCCACAAAAGAAGTGGTTCATATCAAAGATTTTAAGGATCAACGGTTTGATGACCTTGCCTTCCAAATGAAAGAACACATAAATTGGGAGCTCCTGACAAATATCATCAACCGCTGGAGTTCAAGAGTATGAAGTTATTAAAAGGGTTGTTGATAAACCTGCAATTTTTCACGGCAATCCCAATTAAGCTGGAATTGCCGATGGATCGAGAACATCTAAGAGGAGCCGTTCAAGCTTTTCCATTATTGGGATTTTTCCAGGGCATGCTTTATTCATGCCTTTTGTATGCATCGATAAACTGGACGCCATTTTCACATGCAGCCTCGGCTTTTCTTTTGTGGCTGGCAACGATTTTGCTTACGGGCGGCATTCATTTAGATGGCTGGATGGATGCAAGTGATGCTTATTTTTCCTATCAGGATCAGGAAAAACGGCTTGAGATTATGAAGGATCCGCGAACAGGCGCATTTGGCGTAATCTCGGTCATTGTCCTTTTGAGCTGCCGCTTTTTCTTTATCTATGAGCTTGTTATGAACATTCATTTTGTTACTTACTTTTTGATCGCAGCCATTCCGTTTTTAAGTAAAAATGTGATGGGTACCATCTTGTTAACTGTTCAGGCGGCTAAAGATGAAGGGCTTGGACGTCTATTTCAAAAAGCAGCAACCGTAAAAGTACTTTGGATTTATCCTTTCTATGTCCTTATGTTTCTTTTAATCCTATTTTTTTTAAGGGAATTATTAATCCCAATTTGTTTTTTGCTTATAGCGGCAATGATTTGTTACCTCATTTTCCGAAGAAATGCTCTCAAGTGGTTTGGGGGCATTACGGGTGACGTATTAGGAGCTACAGTAGAAGGGACTGAATGTATTTTATGGCTGACCGTGTGGTTATTGCATTATTTCGTCATGGGTTAACCGAAGAAAATAAACGGAAAGCTTATTTGGGCTGGAATGACTCTCCCTTATGTCCAGAATCGAAAAATTTAGCAACTAAGAGCACTTACGAATGCTATTTTTCAAGTGATCTTAGGCGGTGCATCCATACAGCCAATCTTTTGTTTCCAAACGAGGAATGTATTCTATTAAAAGAACTAAGAGAAATGGATTTTGGCAAATGGCAGGGAAAAACATATGAAGAACTGAAAGAAAATACATTGTATCGGCAGTGGATCGATGACCCTGTCCATTATTATCCTCCCAATGGAGAAGCTTTTCCGCAATTCAGTGAAAGAGTTCTGAACGGCTGGGGCCGTGTTACCCAAGAGATTTTTAACAGGGGCATTCAGCGCTGTGCCGTGGTCACCCATGGGGGAGTGGTAAAGTATCTTTTAGCGAAGTTTGCACCAGAGGAAAAGGAATTTTGGAGCTGGAAGGTACTGCACGGAACTGGAATTGAGCTTATTTTTGAGCGTGAAGCACTAAGGAGGGGTGAGCGATGCATTTTATTACAGGAGGTGCCTTTAACGGAAAAAGAGCATGGGTGAAGAAGACATACCAAGTCGATCAACATGATGGCTGGGTATCAGCTTATGAAAGCCAGAAGCTCCCGCAAAATTTAACGGATTTCAATCAAGATTTTGTTGTTTTAGAAGGAATTGAAATCTGGTTGAAGATTTTAACAGAGGATTACGATATTAACCATTCACGGACGACCTGGAATACGTGCTTAAATGATTGGCTGTGCTGGGAGAAAAACGGCAGCGGCAGAAATTTAGTTTTGATTGGAACAGATATATCAAAGGGGATTGTCCCGCTTGAAAAGGAAAAGCGTATTTGGCGTGATTTAACCGGCTGGGTGTATCAAGACACAGCTGCAAAGGCAAAAAAAATGGACGTCATATGGTATGGGCTTAATCAATCAATAAAATAAGGGGGAATTATATTATGAGAATTTACACACGAACAGGAGACGGGGGAAAAACAAGCATCATCGGCGGCCGCGTGGATAAGGATGATACCCGTGTCGAGGCTTACGGAACTGTAGATGAAGTAAATTGTTTTGTCGGACAGGCAATCGTCGAACTTGACCCGCAAATATTTGCAGATGTGCTTGCCGATCTTGAAAAAATTCAACATGAGCTATTTGATTGCGGCGGGGACCTTGCAAATGTAATTGAAAAACGGGAAAACAAGCTTCAAAAAGAGTCGATTGACTATTTGGAATTAAGGATTGACGAATTCACGGAAGAGGCACCCGAACTTGAACGCTTTATTTTACCTGGGGGAACAAAGCCGGCTGCCTCCATTCACATTGCCCGAACCATTACAAGAAGGGCAGAAAGATTAGTAGTGAAATTGGCAAAGACTGATCCCAAAACACCGCTAATCTCACAAAAATATTTAAATCGTCTATCAGACTACTTTTTTGCTTTGGCAAGAGTTATTAATTATCGGCTGCGTGTAAAAGACGTAGAATATGTGCGCAGTGCAAAGGTGTTCCGAGACGGAAAGAGAAAGGAGGACAAGTAGATGAACACAAAAAAAATTAGCTTGATCGCTTTAATGATTGCACTGTCAGCTGTCGGCGCAAGCATCAAAATTCCTGCCGTAGTAGATAGTGTAGCATTGGATGCATTACCGGCATTGCTTGCTGCTGCATTGTTTGGTGTGGGCGCCGGAGCCGTTACGGGAGCGTTAGGACATTTACTTTCAGCGTTAATCGGCGGTTTTCCATTAGGCCCCATGCATATCCTCATTGCACTTGAAATGGCTGTGCTTGTTTGGATATTTGGGATTTTATATAAAAAAAGCAAAAAGATGCTGTCGGGTATCGTTTTTATCATCGGGAATGCGTTTGTGGCTCCAATTCCGTTTATTTTTCTAATGAATAAAGGCTTTTATATCGCTATTGTTCCGTCCTTGTTAATCGGTTCGGTCATTAACACTGTGATCGCATTAATTTTAATTCCGAGACTTTCATCATTGGTACAGCATGGGCTGAAAAAGAGAGATGTCCATCTATGAGAAACGTTTTAACCCTTCCATTCCAGGGAAAGAACACCCTTATTATTGCGGCCGATAACAGTGGGGCAATTGGTATGAAAAGGAATGATTTGGTCGTGGTGCCATATGAAACGACTGCGTACTACTCGTTTCGAGTGGCAGTGATGGAATGTTTGGCAGCAGGTGGAGAACCTATTTCTGTTGTCCTTACAAATTTTTGCGGGGATGAAGCATGGGACCCACTGACAAGTGGAATCCAAAAAGGACTTAACGAGCTTCATTTGAAGGTTCCGATTACTGGCAGTACAGAAAGCAATTTTGACATGCAGCAGTCAGCGATT
>JAUZQA010000789.1 GCA_030705665.1 Bacillota bacterium | reverse complement strand
TAGCTGGTTATTTCCTGTTCTTGGCGGACCGGCAACCGCCAGATTGCTTCACCGAATTTTTGCCTGCATCTTTGTGACACCAACGGTTATTTATTTAATTATGGATCCTAAAGGACTGGTACTTTGGATAAAAGAGCTAATCACATGGAAAAAACGAGATCTTCAATTTTTTACTGAGTTTGTGAAGGATCTTTTCGGGTTTAAATTTAAACATATCCGACAAACCTTCTACAATGCTGGTGAAAAAGTGAACTCGATGCTTCAAATCTTGTGTGCACTCATGATTATTTGCTCAGGCATCACAATGTGGTTCTCAGCGTATTTCCCAAGAGCCGTTGTTCAGTGGGGATACCTTTTCCATGATATAGGTTTTGGTCTTGCCATTGCGGTCGTGGTCGGCCATGTCTATCTGAGTGTCGTTCATAAAAACTCAAGACCAGGATATACCGGAGTGATCACAGGTGAGGTTCCAGCATGGTGGGCCAGAGAGCACCACACAGACTGGTACGATGAAGAAGTAGCAAAAGGAAACTTCCCTAAAATCGGCAGCAAATCAAAGAAAAAAGAAAAAGGCGCTTAACATAGGTTGTAAAGGGATGGCTGATGAAGGACGCTGCCATTCCTTTAAAAATTAGGCTGTGTTAAAGGAAACTGTTGCTTTTTTGCGATGTTGATTGGAGCGGAGGGCACTCGACTCCTCGAAAATGCTATCGCATTTTCTTCGTGCGTGGGCAGATTCGAGGAAGCTTTTCAATGTCCTGCGGGATCAAGAGGTCACTGGAGACCCCACAGGCGCCAAAGCGCCGAGGAGGCTCCAGGACCTCCCCGCGGAAAGCGAGTGCCCGGAGCGGAAATTAAC
Source organism: Bacillota bacterium (assembly GCA_030705665.1). Next base: position 1,103 of record JAUZQA010000789.1, on the reverse strand, counting down.
AACCAATTTCCAATTTAACACAGCCAAACTATCAGAAAGGATTCAGTGCGATGAAAACAACTGTTGTTTCGAAGGAGTATAAAGAACTTCATCAATCAATCCAGGAGCTCCAAAAGAAGTGGAAAAAGGAAATAACCCCAGAAGTAGTCCAGCCAAAATTGGACAAAGCTGCCCTTCAAGCAGGCATACCGGTTGTATCATTAACTTCCTTTCAGTTTGATTTTCCACAATATCTAAAATGGATAAAAGAATTAACCGAATTTTTGTATCCAAATCGTCAGAGTTTATCTGGCGGTGAACAAATTTTAAATAGTATAATGGATGAAGAAACTGCTCAGAGTTGGATTGAAGCGGCAATCTCATGTAACCATATTTATTTTCATGAGTTCTCCGAGAAAAATCAGATCGATGAATGGTTTCCGCCATTTGTGGCTGAAATGGCTGTTCGCCCGTATTTGCAAGTTCTTGCTGAAAAAGTTCAGAATCAAGTTGACGATTGGCTGCCTGGTTCTGGCTGTCCTGTCTGCGGCGAGCCAGTAAGATTATCACAGCTTGAAGGAGATGGTAAAAAGGTAGTCCATTGTCCGCGCTGTCTTTTCCACTGGAACGTAAATCGTTTAACATGTTGTCATTGTGGGAATAAAAACCACGAGACCATTCGCTTTCTTACGATTGAGGAAGACCCAGCATCGCAAATACAAGTGTGCGAAGAGTGCCATGGCTATACCAAAATGATTGATACAAGACAATACCTCGCTCGGCCTGAAGCATCCATGCTGGATTTGACAACCCTCCACCTTGACTTCATTGCCCAGGAAAATGGTTACCTGGCAGCAGTCGGGAAAAAGGATTTAAATAACAATTAACATACTTTTTGCGGTACGACAAAAATTTGAAGGAGTGAATGAATATGTTATCAAATATCGGTGTTCCTGGATTAATTATCATCTTAGTTATTGCATTAGTTGTCTTTGGCCCTAAAAAACTACCTGAGCTTGGAAAGGCTGTAGGACAAACATTAAGAGAATTTAAGAATTCAACCGCAGGATTAATAGAAGATGAAAAAGACAACGTTGTAAAAATTGTAAAATCAGAACCTGAAC
>JAUZQA010000788.1 GCA_030705665.1 Bacillota bacterium | reverse complement strand
GGAATGCCGTAGGAGTAAAATTCGCATAGGCTTTTGTCAGGGTAAAGAAGTCACCCTGGTAGACTATAGAAGTAGCTTCACCAATTGTGGAAGGTCCTCCGGTCTGGATTCCAAAAACGGTACTCGGTGCCTGCATAATCAGGGAATAAAGGGAAGGAGATAGGATTTTAGCAATTATAAGCCCGAGAATTCCAGCTCCGAGGATTAACAGAGGAAAATAATAAACCTTCATTTGCTTTCTTTTGAATTCTCTTTCAATGAAACTCAAAGCCGCAAAACTTGCCATTGCCCCAAGAGCAGTTACAACATGGAACCAGGAGTAGTAGTACAGAGAAAAACCCATATCAGGATGGACAAAGGGAAGAATAAGTATTGCACTTACTAAAAAGGTGATCATGCCTGCAAAACCGAGGTAATCGCTCGATTCATTACGGGAATTGTCAAAGATATACTGGAATATGGCGTAAGCAAGGACAATTAATAAGAAAAGAGAAGCACCTGGCCATGAAAGCTGGTATGCAGAATACATGACACCAGCCAGAACTGAGTATAGAAAAGGCTCTTTCACTGTACTGAAGTTTTTATTGAGCACATCCTCAAAACGCAGCTTTTTTTCCTTTGCCGAGATAAGCGCAAGTATAAAAAACATCATGAAGAAGGTACTGAATAGGGACTCAGCAATATGGTGGTCTGTAAAGCCGATGAGTGATCGAGACAGAAATTGCCCTGGAGCAAACGCTATCAGGATCGCAGCTAGAATCCCTGTTTTATGCCCACCAAGGTATTTTCCTATGTAATATACCGGAATAACGGTAAGAGCTCCGAGTACTGCAGGGAAATACGCGCCTATAGTGTTAACCAATACAGGGCTGGGGTTGCCCATCCCAAGAACCATGGAGGTAATTGCCATCATCTGATCGAATAACGGACCAAAATGGATGTAACTGCCGTTAGGATAATTGGTCATTGGATTGAAAAACATCCTGTGGGGGTAATTATCAAGCAGGACGTTTAAAGTACGCATATGATACCAGGCGTCGTTGGTCGCGAACCTTACGATCCCGCCAGGTAAAAGCACGGTGTCTGAAGGAAGTGTTCTTACCCACAGAGATACAAAACCGATTATCACAACTGCCAGAGTATAAGGCCAGCTGGATTTTATCTTATCTTTAAATGATGATACAGGATGATCCTGAGAACTCATAATAATCCCCTTTAAGAGGTAAATTTTTGCAATTAAATATATTAGGACTTATAACACTTGAAGTACAAAACCAAGTGCAATAAGCACTGTTGTTTGAATTTCCATTTTAGACCGTTAAAGGTTTGATGCTATTGATTTTTTAATGCTATTGATTTTTTAGTTCAACTGCATAAGTCCTATATATAATATATGGGAGAAGAAAATCAAATAGATAATATTGTCCGACAAAGGCAATTTCGGAAACAATAATAAGTCTTCTATAAGACGCAGCCATTTTTCTGATCTCACTTTGAGAAGCTCTTGACATCATAAATAACTTTATTAATAGTATATAAAAGTATATGTAACTGGTAATATATAAAAACCAAGTATTCTTTAAAGATGGCACGCTCCTGCAAAATCTCAAAAGATAATCCATCTCAGGAAAAATAAAAACAAAAAATGAAAATTAAAGTATCTTATTCAAATTTATTGGAAGTCTCTTCCTTTTAACATAATGTTCGAATTCAAGATCATAGTATTATTCAAAAAAATATGCCACCTTATAGAACACATAAAATGTTAGTAATGTACTCAGTATGGCTAATAACCAATTCAGTGTGAATAGAGTCCCGCTTGGATTTAGTTTGTAATATCAGTACTTCGCTAATTTTCATTTTTCCATATTTACGGTCTTCCGCCACCTATAAATATTTAAAAAACGCCGAAATATGTTTTTTTCATCATTTAAGCCTGGATATGGTCCTAAACTTGAATTAAAGTCTAAGGAATGTATTGATCAT
>JAUZQA010000787.1 GCA_030705665.1 Bacillota bacterium | reverse complement strand
AGGTCATTTAAAATATAGCAATCACATTCAAGCTTTTCTGTTAATAAATCAAACAATACCTCCCCTTCATAACCTTTTTTAAGGTTTAAATAGTTCTGCTTGTCCTCAGCAAGTAAATTCATTCTAGTGTCTAGTGATTCAAGAATTTCTAATTTCGCAGGTTTAGAACGGATTTTTTTTAACATATGTCACTTCCTTTCATATCTATTTTATAAAAATATCTAGATTGATTTATCCGAAATAAGTGAATAGTTTGTTAAGAATATTAAGGCTAGCTCTTTTCGCATTGTCTGGGGCTTTGTGATACAATTTTGCTAGCTATTATCTTGCAAAGGAAGAATAAAATGAACAGAACATTGCCAGTAACGAAAAATGATTATGTAGATGTGGTTTTTGAGGATTTAACCCATGACGGTGCGGGGGTGGCAAAGGTTGAAGGCTATCCACTGTTTGTCCCTAATGGGTTGCCAGGTGAAAGGGCAAAAGTAAAAGTAATTAAAGTAAACAAAAGCTACGGGATCGGGCGTTTAATGGAGCTCTATGAAAAAAGTCCATATCGAGTTGAAATCGAACAAAGTGATTTACATAAATATGGAGGCTGCCAGCTTGAACATATTAGCTATGAGGGCCAGCTTAAATACAAGGAAAATCAAGTTCGCCAGGTATTAACCAGGATTGGTAAATTGGAGGATGTTGTTATTCATCCTATTTTAGGAATGGACAGCCCCTGGCATTATCGGAACAAGGCACAGGTTCCTGTTGGTGAGAAAGATGGGAAGCTGATTGCCGGTTTTTTTAAACCAAGAAGTCATGAAATAGTCGACACGAATGAGAGTTTGATTCAGATTAAAGAGGTTAATGGAGCTGTGAATGCAGTAAAAGAGATTTGCAGCCGGTATGGCATTCCTGCCTATCAAGAAGAAACACATAAAGGTGTGCTCCGCCATATTATGGCCCGTTATGGAAAGCAGACTGGAGAACTTATGGTCGTTCTGGTGACCAGAACCGCGGAATTGCCTCATATAAATAAATTGATTGATGAAATCGTTACTCGTCTCCCGCATGTGAAGAGCATCGTCCATAACGTGAATTCGAAGCGAACCAATGTCATTTTAGGAGAAAAAACTACTGTTCTTTGGGGTAATGAAGTCATCTATGACTATATCGGTAATGTGAAATTTGCGATTTCCGCCTTGTCCTTCTACCAAGTGAACCCTGATCAAACAAGGGTACTATACGAGAAAGCTCTGGAGTATGCGGATTTAAGCGGGCAAGAAACAGTAATCGATGCTTATTGCGGAATAGGCACCATCTCGTTATTTTTAGCCCAGAAAGCCCGAAGAGTTTTAGGAGTTGAAGTCGTTTCCGAAGCGATTGAGGATGCAAAACGGAATGCCGAGTTAAATGGCATCAATAATGCCGAGTTCGCAGCAGGGGAAGCAGAGGTAGTGATTCCAAAATGGTATAAGGAAGGGAATGCAGCTGATGTCATGGTGGTAGACCCGCCCCGCAAAGGCTGTGATGAAGCGTTGCTTCAAACCATTATTGAGATGAGGCCTAACAAGGTTGTCTATGTCTCCTGCAATCCGGCAACATTGGCCCGAGATTTACGGATTTTAGAAGACGGGGGCTACAAAACAGTTGAAGTTCAGCCGGTTGATATGTTTCCGCAGACGACACATGTAGAGTGTATCTCACAAATCATTTTAAAGAAAGGCAACTAACCCACCGGGCGTTGCCTTCTTTTAATGCGTGTTGGTATTGAGGCATTCTGTAATGCCAACCATGATCTGAGTGGATAAGAGGTTTTTCTCCTCCTGAAAGTCGTTCAAATGCTTGAACCAGTATGTTTTTAACAAGAGAATATCTTGGCCTGGAATCCATCGTGTAGGTGATTATTTCCCCATTAAATAAATCTAAAATTGGGGATAAATAGAGCTTTTCGCTAAACAATTTAAATTCTGTAATATCCGTTACCCACTTAACATT
>JAUZQA010000786.1 GCA_030705665.1 Bacillota bacterium | reverse complement strand
TCTGATCGGTATTTGTTTTTCTTGAAATGGTTTTATTCTACTTTCTAATTGTGGAAGAATCATTTCACAATGAAAATCTTCGTCTTGGCTGTGGAAATCATTATTATCAATATAATGGACACAACTCCATTCTCCACAGGTTAGTGTTTTTTTGAGTTCTTGATAAATGTGATCGTACCTGTCTTTGTTATCTATGATAAAAACGTGCCCTTCAAATTTAATCCCTGTTTTAATAAAGGAAACTGCATTTCTAACATATCTATCCAATTTATCGTAGATATATAAAATATGTCCATGGTTTGTAACCTCTAATATTTGGGTAAGCTGTGCGATCTGTTCGTTCATTGATGCACCTCATAATCGTATTTTTCATGAAGTTGTTTTAAAAAAAGAATGCTAGTATCTTTGTAGCCTGATATAGATATATTTTACTAGGTGTTAGGGTGCTTGTCACGCACGTCAATTTGGTATTGATGGAGTATTCAAATATTTTATATTATTTTGGATCCAATGCTTACTACGGTTTTTTCAATATAAAAAGGCAGAAGAACATTCGCCCTTCTGCCTATGTTATGTATTTTGTACATTGATAAAAGTCAGAAACTATGATAGAGTAGATAAGAAATAGATTTTTATAAATTTTATGTATTTTATCCCTAATATAATGATACCACAAGTAACTATCTGCCGTCAACCCCCTAAATCCATTTTTTAAAGGAGTGTTTTAAATATGAATACGGAGCTTAGTCAGGAGCAAAAACGCTTGGATAGCATCATGGAGATCATCATGGAGCAAATCGGCAGGGTTGAGGAGGAAACTGGCCGCCGCCGCGATGAGGTGGTTCATATCCGAAGGCACTTCTGGGATGAGATCAAGGTCAATACAGATACTTTCGATGATTATCTTGAAACAATCATTGGCTTAAGACAACAGGCTCAAGAACTGTCCGTAAGTCAAAGCACTCACAGACATGCCTACAATAAATTATCTGCTTTAAGACGGATGAAGGAAGTTCCTTATTTTGGACGGATTGATTTCACGGAAGAAGGAGATTCGGCTGCTGAAAAAGTTTATATTGGGATCTCCACGCTGATGGATGCCAGTGGAGAGGACATCCTTATTTACGACTGGCGTGCGCCGATCTCCAGTGTTTACTATGATTATCCGCCTGGTGTGGCCGAGTATATGACACCGGAAGGATTGATCAGCGGGATATTGGAGAAAAAGTGGCAATATATCATCCGCGGCGGTGCGATTCAATCGATGTTTGATACCAGTCTTACCATTGGGGACGAGATTTTACAGCAGGTTCTGGGGAAAGTCACTGACAAATATATGCACAGCATTGTGGCCACGATTCAAAAAGAGCAAAACATGATTATTCGGCATGACACGGGAAGACTCTTGATTGTGCAAGGTGCCGCAGGCAGCGGAAAGACATCGGCTGCCCTGCAGCGGATCGCATTCTTGCTTTATAAGTATCGAGATAGGATAAAAGCCGATCAAATCATCCTGTTTTCTCCTAATCGCATGTTTAACAGCTATGTTTCAAATGTGTTGCCTGAACTCGGCGAAGAGAATATGCAGCAAGTGACATTTCAGGAATATTTGGACCATCGGCTTGGAAAGGCGTTTCGGGTTGAGGGACCTTACGAGCAATTGGAATATGTATTGACTGCCGGGGAGGATCCATCATACGAGACTAGGCTTGCGGGTATCCGATTTAAGACATCGACCCCATTTTTCGAGAAGATTAAAGCTTACAGACAGCAGTTGGAATCATCTGGCATGCTGTTTAAGGGGATCATTTTCAGGGGAAAACCAATTGTCACTGCGGAGCAAATGGCTGAGTGGTTTTACGGGCATGAGACATCTATCCGTTTTTACAGCCGCCTCGAAAATCTGGCGGAGTGGCTCAAAAAGCAAGTAGAAGAATTCGAGAAGCGTGAATGGTCAAAGCCGTGGGTAGAGGAAGAAATCGAGTTACTTT
>JAUZQA010000785.1 GCA_030705665.1 Bacillota bacterium | reverse complement strand
TTGCTATTCTCTTAATCGCTACTACCATTTTTGCTGTCGTATTAAAGTTTGAACAAAATGATGCCAATTTTGAAGTGACAAAGAACTGGGAACAAAACCTAAAGCAGGAGAATGTAGCATTACAGAGGCAGATGGAGGGCAGGCGCTCCCCGTTAGAAAAACAAGATTTTAAGAAGCGAATCACGATTAATTCCTATCGGATCAAACATCATATTCCTCCAGAAACAAGCTATCATCTTTGGGAGTTTGTCAATAGTGCAGCAGAAATAATTAATGTAGCAGGATTATTTACGATCATTATTTCAGCGGGGATTGTTGCCAGTGAATTTAACTGGGGAACGATCAAACTCCTGTTAATAAGGCCAATTACGAGAATGAAAATATTGCTTTCCAAATATATAACGATTTTATTGTATGCTATTTTTCTTCTGGTGATTTTATTTGCCTATTCTTCAGTAATTGGCGCAATTTTATTCGGGACACCTGAGCAGGCGTCCATTTACTTGAATTATAATAATGGAATTGTTAGTGAACAAAGTATGTTTGTACATATGCTGATCTATTATGGATTGAACTCGATCAATATGATCATGCTTGCAACGATGGCCTTTATGATTTCTGCTGTTTTTCGAAACAGCTCGCTTGCAGTCGGCCTATCGATATTTTTAATGTTTACAGGTACTCAATTAACTGAATTGCTGTCATTAAAGTTTCCGTGGGCAAAATATATTTTATTTGCGAACACTGATTTAATGCCGTATTTTGAGGGAACACCTTTGATTGAAGGGATGACATTAACATTTTCTATTGTTGTTCTGATCGCATATTTCCTCCTATTTCATTTTCTTGCTTTCTATGTTTTTAACAAAAGGGATGTAGCAGCTTAAAGTATAAAAAATCTGCCCAAAGGCAGATTTTTTATTTACCTTTATTTAATTTTTCATAAACAACCGCAAGTGCCTGTTCAAATTTACCGGTTTTTTTCGGTTGGTAGTATTGTTTATTTTTGATTCGATCTGGTAAGTATTGCTGTCTGACCCAGCCATTTTCGTAATTGTGCGGGTAAAGGTAATCGATGCCTCGGCCCAAGTCCTTTGCTCCTTTGTAATGCGCATCCTTTAAGTGGTCGGGAACCTCGCCGACAATTCCTTTTTGAATATCACTTAGGGCCGCATCAATAGCTAATACCGCAGAGTTTGATTTTGGTGAGAGGCATAATTCAATCACTGCATTGGCAAGTGGAATCCTTGCCTCAGGAAAACCAACTCTTTCTGCTGTTTCAATTGCAGCTAAGGTGCGGGCCCCTGCCTGCGGGGAGGCAAGGCTAATGTCTTCGTAAGCAATGACCAAAAGCCGCCGGCTGATACTAATAAGATCACCAGCTTCAATCAGCCTTCCTAAATAGTGAAGGGCTGCATTGACATCACTGCCGCGAATCGATTTTTGAAAAGCTGACAGTACATCATAATGGGCATCACCATCTTTATCATGGGCAAAGCTTTTCTTTTGCAGGCACTCTTCTGCTGTTGCTAAATCGATAAGAATGATACCCTCTTGATTTGGATCTGTTGATAATACTGCTAATTCTAGTGCATTTAACGCACTTCGGACATCCCCATTTGAACCATTGGCAAAATGGTCTAACGCCTCATCTGGTATATCAAGCTTTAATTCCCCAAATCCTCGCTCTTCATCCTTGATAGCACGTACTAATGCAGTCCGTACTTCATCCGGAGTTAATGGCTTTAATTCAAAAATTTGACAACGGCTTCGAATCGCGGGATTGATCGCATGGTAGGGGTTGCTTGTAGTTGCACCAATCAACGTAATCATCCCATTTTCTAAAAATGGAAGCAGAAAATCCTGTTTGGCTTTATCTAAGCGATGGACTTCATCCAAAAGAAGGATGACTTTTCCGGACATTTTGGCTTCTGCCGCAACAATTTCCATGTCCTTTTTATTATTTGTTACTGCATTCAGCGTTCGAAAGGC
>JAUZQA010000784.1 GCA_030705665.1 Bacillota bacterium | reverse complement strand
AGCAGTTAAAGTAGTTTTACCATGGTCAACGTGTCCGATTGTACCAATATTAACGTGTGGCTTTGAACGATCATATTTAGCTTTTCCCATTAGAAAAATCCTCCTTTAGATTAAAAAATAATTTAAGAATATTTATATATGGAAACTGTAAAATAATTTCTTATCTCACAGCCTCCAAGCTTACATAAGCAGTTATACTTTATACAAAGTGAAAAATCAATTATTCACCTTTATTTTTCTTGATAATTTCTTCAGAAATTGATTTTGGAACCTCTTCATAGTGGTCAAAGTGCATAGAGAATACTCCGCGGCCTTGAGTGCTTGAACGAAGTGCAGTTGCATAACCAAACATTTCTGAAAGTGGAACCATAGAGCGAACTACTTGAGCGTTTCCGCGTGCTTCCATACCTTCTACGCGTCCGCGACGGGAAGTGATTTGTCCCATAATATCACCAAGATACTCTTCAGGGATAACAACTTCAACTCTCATCACAGGCTCTAAGATGACAGGACTACACTTAGAAGCAGCATTTTTAAGCGCTAAAGATGCAGCGATTTTAAATGCCATTTCAGATGAGTCAACATCATGGTATGAACCATCGAATAGTCTTGCTTTAATATCAACTAATGGATATCCAGCAAGTACTCCTCGATCAAGAGCATCTTCTAGACCAGCTTGTACAGCTGGGATGTATTCACGTGGTACAACCCCACCGACAATACCATTTTCAAACTCGAATCCTTTTCCTTCTTCATTAGGTGAGAATTCGATCCAAACATCACCGTATTGTCCACGTCCACCTGATTGGCGGGCAAACTTACCTTGCACTTGTGCAGAAGCACGGAAAGTTTCACGGTAAGCAACCTGTGGTGCACCTACGTTTGCTTCAACCTTAAACTCACGGCGCATACGGTCAACAATGATATCAAGGTGTAATTCACCCATACCAGCGATGATCGTTTGTCCAGTTTCCTGGTCAGTATGTGCACGGAATGTAGGGTCTTCTTCTTGAAGTTTTTGTAAAGCTTGGCCCATTTTGTCTTGGTCAGCTTTTGATTTTGGCTCAACAGACAGCTGAATAACTGGCTCAGGGAATTGCATCGACTCTAGAATAACAAGGTTTTTGTCATCACATAGAGTATCACCAGTTGTTGTATCTTTCAAACCTACAGCTGCTGCAATATCACCAGCAAAAACCTTTTCGATTTCTTGGCGGTGGTTTGCGTGCATTTGCAGGATACGGCCGATACGCTCACGCTTTCCTTTTGTTGAGTTTTGAACATATGATCCGGACTCCATTGTACCAGAGTAAACACGGAAGAATGTTAACTTACCAACATAAGGGTCTGTCATTACTTTAAATGCTAGAGCTGAGAATGGCTCTTCATCACTTGAATGACGCTCAACTACTTGCTCATCATCATCAGGTGCATGACCTTTAATAGAAGGTACATCTAATGGTGATGGAAGGTAATCAATAACAGCATCCAGCATTAACTGAACACCTTTGTTTTTGAATGCAGATCCGCAAATAACTGGGTAGAATTCAACGGAACAAGTTGCCTTACGAATAGCAGCTTTTAACTCTTCAACGGAGATTTCTTCTCCTCCAAGGTACTTTTCCATTAATTCTTCGTCAGTTTCTGCAACGCCTTCAAGCAACTTTTCACGGTATTCTTCAGCCTGAGCCATGAACTCTTCTGGAATATCTCTTACTTCGATATCTGTTCCAAGGTCATTAGCATAGAAATGTGCTTTCATTTCTACTAAATCAATGATAGCTTCAAATTGGTCTTCTGCACCGATTGGAAGCTGAATTGCATGTGCATTAGCTTGCAGACGGTCATGAAGTGGTCCTACAGAATATAAGAAGTCCGCACCGATTTTATCCATTTTGTTAACAAACACAATACGTGGTACGCCATAAGTTGTTGCTTGACGCCAAACTGTTTCAGTTTGAGGCTCAACACCAGACTGCGCATCAAGCACTGCT
>JAUZQA010000783.1 GCA_030705665.1 Bacillota bacterium | reverse complement strand
TATTATATGGAATTAATTGAATTGGATAAAAAAGATCCAAATGCATTAGCACAACGAGGGTATCATTTTGCTTCCAGGACTCGTCGCAAATAAAAAAATTGCCGAGAAAAAATACCCCTTTCCCGACAATCTGACTCCAACAACTTTTGGAGTTTTTTTAATTGTTGAATCTTTGCATTTTCTAATCTAAATTCCTGATCCTTCTATCAAGGTCTTTTACTCTTCTTGTAATCTTGATCATCCATTAAGTATCAGAATCTAGTAATAAATCATACAACGTACAAGCGATAATCTTGGTTGCATTTAACAAATCCTCAAGATTAATATTTTCATCCGCTCGATGACCATTTGCTTCTTCAAGTAATCTCGGTCCTGCTCCAAACATAACTGTAGGGATCTCTTTTGAAAAAAAGTGACGGGCATCTGTATACAATGGGACACCATTTATTGATAACTCACCTTTCCCATGCATGATATAACGCCAATTCTCAGCAAGCGTTTGAATGAGCTCCGAATTTTCGGGAACGGGTCCAAAACTCTCGGCATGAAGGATTTTTTTGATTTCAATTTTTAGGCCTTCACAATTTTTTACAGCTTGCTCTACTATATCCTTTATTTCATTCATAGCTTGTTCAGAATCTTCTTCGGGTATCATCCGACGGTCAACCCGAATCACGCATTCGTCAGGCACGACATTTGTGTTAATTCCGCCTGAAATCATTCCAACAACAATGGTTGGGCAGTCAATTCCTGGTATTGATGATTTTTTAGCAGCAAGCGTTTTGCGATATTCATATAAAGCTGTTAAGATCTTGGCTATTGCCCTAATTGCATCGATACCGGTATGGGGCAGGGCGGCATGGGCCGATTTCCCCGTTGCTTTAATTTCCAAGTGTAAGCAGCCATTATGGGCATTAACGGCTGAATACGTAAACCCCGCCGCAATTGCGAGGTCCGGTTTAATATAGCCATGATCAAGAAGCCATTTCGGACCAAGTTCTCCTCCTGTTTCTTCATCAAATGTAAAAGCAAGATCAACCTTTCCATTGAGCGTTTGGTCGGCAATCGCATGTTTTAAGGCAAGAACAGCAAAGGTGTATGCAGCAATATCTGACTTCGAAACTGCTGCCCCCCTTCCGTACATTTTTCCATCAATAATTTCCCCTCCATACGGGCTAACACTCCAGCCTAATCCTGGAGGAACTACATCTCCATGAGCATTTAAGGCAATGTTTAGCCCCTCGCCCCTACCAAAAACGGTGGAGCAAACAACATTGGCTAAGCTGACCATCCCTGCTTTTTTCACAGCCTCATCGTCAACGTCGAGTAATAAAGTGTTTTTGAACCCCAATTTAGTAAGATCTTTTTTCAAATATTCCGCAATGGGAAAACAATCGCCAGTTGGATTATCAGAAGGGATTTGCACCAGCTTTTTTAAAAAATAAACCATTTCCTCTCGTTGTCCTTGAATCCAACGGACAAGATTCTTTTTGTCGTGGTCCCTCATCATTTTCTCCCCACCTTACTCGTATGCTAAATGGTGCAATACTTGTGTCAATACATGGAAGCCGGTTTCAAGGTCTTGATCGGCGGTATATTCAAGTGGTGAATGACTGATCCCGTCGCGGCTTGGGACAAAAAACAGTACGGTTGGACAAAATGGAGCAAATAATTGGGCGTCATGACCGGCACCGCTATTCATCCTATAAAACGAGATATGATTTCTTGTGCAAATTTCTTTGACAATGTTTTGAAGTCCGGAATCCATGCGTACTGGATGTACTTCGTGGCACTGTTCTAAATAAACCGTTAATCCCATTTTTTTAGCGATTTGATTAAATCCGTCCATAAATTGCTGGCAAAAAGAATGTAAGATTGATTCTGATGGATGTCTTGCATCGACCGAAAACACTACCCTGCCAGCGATGACATTGGGTACATTGGGTTCAACGAATAGCTGCCCAACTGTCGAAACAAGATGCTCATCATATTTCTCTAC
>JAUZQA010000782.1 GCA_030705665.1 Bacillota bacterium | reverse complement strand
GTGAACTTAAAGATTGTCGAAAATGAACAAGAATTAAATGAAGCATACTCGGTTCGAACGATCGTTTTCGTTGATGAACAAAACGTTCCAATGGAGGAAGAGCTTGATCAGTATGAAAATGAAGCAACCCATTTTGTTTTATATGATGAAAGTACACCCGTTGGTGCTGGCCGATTTAGGGTTATCGATGGCTACGGGAAAGTAGAACGAATTTGTGTGTTAAAACCGTACCGAAAAACGGGTGCAGGTAAAACGATAATGACTGGAATTGAAAAATTTGCAACTGAAAAGGGATTAAGAAAATTAAAATTAAATGCGCAAACACATGCAATTCCGTTTTACGCTAGTCTTGGCTATGAAGTGGTTTCAGAAGAGTTTTTGGATGCCGGCATTCCTCATAAAACAATGGTTAAGCCACTCTTATTGACGAGCTTCATAAGATAAAGGCAGAAGCCAAGAACGAAAAGCACTTGTCCCAAATTAAGGGCAAGTGTTTTCTTTTATATTCTCACGTCAAAATTCCCGCCTATCCCTGTCAAATCAGCATATACCTTTTCCGCCATCTCCATGTTCCCAGTAACCTTATTTTTTGGGTGGTGTCCCACGAATTTATTTTTTTGTAATAAATAAATTCGTTTAACTCGATCGACACTTTTGGTTCGAAACTCATTGGTTTTTAGCGGTTTTATTCGATTTTGATATTCCTGGTACTGGGTGTAATGAACCGGAAGCAAATATCCCATTCTAAACACTCCTTCCCATCTGCCAATATTTTTAATTCCTAAAAAGCAAAACTATTACTCTTTAAAATATGGTAAGATAGAATCTATCTGATTTCACATGCATAGATGAGGGAAAAAATGAAAACAGCACATTACCAAAACCAGTTAATTTCGATTGATCAATTAGACCGAGAAGATTATCAAAAAATATATAACGCCGGGAAAAACGGTGAACTTTCTTGCCCTGCTTGCCAGGAAAAGGTTCGTTTGTATCTAGGGATTAACAAGTCCCCCCACTTTTTCCATATCAATTCTGTCGAAAAAAAATGCCAGGATGTCATGCCGATAATCCGCTCTGAGGAAGTGAAAGAGCAAGTTGTTGAGCAGAATGGTTTTCGAATTCCAAAAGGAAGAACGATCGTTGAGGAGCCAAGACCAAATACAATTTTTAATAAGAAGAAAATGATTACTTCAGAAATACCCTTCTCCCTTAAAAATATGCCAGCCCTAACAATTAATCAACCAATATACCTTAAAGCATTAGAAGAATTTGGTGTGCAGTTGGACGAAAGCCAATCTGCCGCCGTGATGCGAACAGAGGGCGCCCTGTTGGTTCTTGCGGGAGCGGGCAGTGGAAAAACGCGAGTATTAACCGCACGGACGGCTTATATGCTTGAAAACAATCACATTGACCCTCGATCCGTTATGCTTGTCACGTTTACTTCAAAAGCGGCAAATGAGATGAAAAGCCGCTTGCTCACCTACCCGCACATGAATAAAGAAAAGGTCAGTCAGCTTGTCACCGGGACCTTTCATAGCATTTTTTATCGAATTCTTTTATTCCACGCACGTGATAAATGGAATCCCGACAAATTATTGAAGAAAGAATGGCAGCGGGACAAGATTCTGAAAGAAGCTGGTAAAGAGATTGACTTGAGTGAAAAAGAATTTGCCTATGATTTGGCGCTGCAGCAAATAGGATTTTGGAAAAACTCACTGATCTTGCCTGACGAAGTACGGCCTGCTTCAGATTGGGATGAAAAGGCAGCCTTTTTATACCGCAAATATGAAGAATATAAAACCAATGCCGACGTGTTTGATTTCGATGATATGTTAATTGGCTGCTATCATCTGTTTCTTGCTTCCCCCCAATTACTTGATCAGTACCAAGAACGGTTTTGTTATTTTTTAATTGATGAATTTCAGGATGTTAATAAGGTACAGTATGAGCTAATCAAACTTTTATCAGGTAAACATCAAAATGTCTGTGCCGTTGGGG
>JAUZQA010000781.1 GCA_030705665.1 Bacillota bacterium | reverse complement strand
TACGACATCAATGCAACAGTTAACGAAGCAGTTGCAAAGGAATTCAATGCAAAGGCAGTCAACAGTATTGAAGAACTTATTCATTCCGATATTGATGCTGTGTACATTGCTTCCCCGGTAAGTTTGCACATGGAGCATGCAATTACCTGCGCACAAGGGAAGAAACATGTGCTCTGCGAAAAGCCTCTTGGAATGTCAGTAAAAGAAGCTGAAAAAATGATCCAGGTATGCCAAAAGGAAGGCGTTCACCTTGGATCGGCTTTAATGATGCGTTTCTCCGCTCAACATCAGGCTGCATTAAAACTAATCCAGGAAGGTAAATTGGGTAAACCTGTTTACGGCAGGGCTCAACTTTCATGCTGGTACCCTCCTATTGAAGGATCCTGGAGACAGATTCCTGAACTTGGCGGTGGTGGTTCGTTAATGGACATGGGAAGCCATTGCATTGATTTATTGGAAATGCTTTTCGGAAAAGTAAAAAGCGTGAGCTGTTTTATTAATAATGTTGTACATCCATACAAAGCTGAAGATACATCATTAGTTTCCCTGATGTTTGAAAATGGCGCCATAGCGTCTGTTGATTCTTGTTTCAGCATTCCGGACAACAGCAGCAAAAACATTCTCGAATTATACGGATCAAAAGGGAGCATTCTTGCCAAAGGCACAATCGGACAAGCCCCTGCAGGTGAAATGACCGCTTACCTGGAAGATAGTAATGCAGGCTATGATGCTCAACAAGCAAGAGCGAACGGAGAAGGCATTGCAATAAATCCGGCGCCGGTAAATACATACTGCGCAGAGATCGAGGAATTCAGTCTTGCAATTCTTGAGCAGAGAGAACCTCTGAATAATTTCTCGATTGGCCTTGAAAGCCAAAAAGTCTTAACTGCATGTTACTTATCGGCTAAAACAGGCAAAATAGTTGAAGTATAAAAGTTTTTAATCATTAACAATATTTAAGCACAATTTAATTTAGTAGAACATGAAAAAAGAAACGGAAGTTTTGTTCACAGGTTCAGACACTGAAGGTGGAATCACCTCAGGTTACCACATGAATGATGGAGTAAAATTAAAAGTTCCTTATTCATTCTTTGGATCAATTTATGACCAGGATGAAGAAAGAGCAGTAAGAATCGCTATGGCACAGGAATCTCAAACAATGGGACCCCAGGTTGCTTTGTTTCAAAAAGAATTTGCTAAACTTATTGGCGTTAAAAATGCCCTGGCTACAACCAGTTGTACTACTGCCATGCATGCTGCTACTCAGGCATTTGGAATCGGAGTTGGCGATGAAGTTATTGTAACTCCAAATACTTTCATTGCAACATCTCTTGTTATTCTGAAAGAAGGCGCTAAACCAGTTTATGCAGATATCGATCCCAAGACCTTTAATATTGATCCAAAACAGATTGAAGACAAGATCACATCGAAGACAAAAGCTATTTATGTAGTTCATTATGCTGGTCAGATGTGTGATATGGATCCTATTATGGAAATAGCTAAAAAGCATAACCTTTATGTGCTTGAAGATTGTGCTCATGCCGTAGGATCAAGTTATAAAGGACGTCCTGCCGGTAGTATTGGTGATGTTGGTTGTTTCAGCTTCCATTCTCTGAAAAATATTACAACTCTTGGAGAAGGAGGTATGATGACCACCAACAATGACGAACTGGCTGAAAAGCTACAGCGCATGAGGGTAATGAGCATCACCCACTGGGATCCTGATCAGAAAGACTTCGAATTTGGCGGATATAAGCTGTCAAGGAAAGATGTTAAAGACTATTGGATTCCTTCTCATTTTGACGTCATTGACGATAAAGGCAAATGGGGCTGTAATTATCGTATGAATGAAACCCAGGCCGCAGTAGGTAGAGCTCAGTTAAGGAAGCTTGACATGCTCATCGGCAGGCGCAGAGAATACAGCCATTACCTTAACGAAGGATTAAAGAATATTCAAGGAATAAGGGGAGTGTATGAAGACCCGAACTGTCACCATTCCTTC
>JAUZQA010000780.1 GCA_030705665.1 Bacillota bacterium | reverse complement strand
TTTGCTTTTGTTAAAATCTCACTTATTTCTTCTCTAGAAGGATTTATAATTGTCATTATTTCCACTCCTTTTATGATAATTTTACCATTTTCCAATTAGACAATCAAAAATAGCAGGCGTCTCCACACTGCTATTTTTGATATTGGTATAAATTATGCTGATGCTGGAATGCCTGAAGCCGCTAATTTGGGCATGAAAAGTAAAAATCTTGCGCCATTTACTGTATTCTCAGCTTTAATACTGCCATGCATATTTTCCAAAATAATTTTAGCCATATATAATCCAAGACCCGTCCCATTTTGTCTTGTCGTAAAATAAGGTTCAAATATTTTATCTAATAAGGATGATCCAATTCCCCCTCCAGTATCATTAATCTCAATCATATAAAAGCATTCATCCTCATCAATTTTAATACTCAGCTTCCGATTCTCAATATTATTGCTAACAAATGCATCTTTGGCATTCATGAAGATATTTAAAATTACTTGGATAAATTCATTTTGAAATCCATAGACTCTTTGTTGTCCTCGATATTCGAACTGGACATGAATATTATGATTCTTGAGGCTTAATGAAAAAATTGATAGCGCATCTTCAATGGATTCAGATAAAGAAAACACAGCTTTTTCTTTATTAGGTAAATAAAATTTACGAAAATCATTTATTGTTCGTGACATGTGTTTTATTAAGACCATGCTCTCGTTGGTAAATCTGTTAATATACTGTTCATTTAGCTCTTCAAACTCCTGAGCTTCACTCACATCCTGAATAAGCAGCGAAAGGTTATTCAACGGCTGGCGCCATTGATGCCCAATACTCGCGATCATTTCCCCCATGGCTGCAAGCCTTGATTGCTGTACTAACATATGATCCTTTTGCTTACTTTTGTATACTTCCTCTTCAATCCGTTTTTCTAATTCGATATTTAAATTTTTTTCTAAATGAAAATTTTCAGCAAGGGCTTGGTATTTATCTTCACTTTGTTTTAGTTTATGCTGAAAATACCTGACGATAATAAGTATGATGAAAACAAGAAGGATTAAAAAGAGGATAAACTCTTTATACACCTAAAACACCTACTTTGTTCCCGTTTTCCTGTTCTTTAAAAATGCTTACGCAATTTTTCCCTTTACATTTTGAAAATAATAGAGCTTGATCTACCTCTCTCAACAACTGATTTTTCGACTTGCCCTGTGAAAACTCAGTAATTCCAAAGCTGCAGGTTATTGAACCAACATCCTGAAATTGAAACTCTGAAGTAAGTGTTCGAATAGATTCAGCTAAGTCAGCAGCAGTTTGCTGATTCGTATTTGGAATTAGCAATATAAACTCTTTCCCTGCCCAACGAGCAAATACATCATTCTCTCCAATACGTTGTTGAACGATGGTTGCCAGGGTACTTAACACCTCATCGCCTATATGATAGCCAAACTTTTCATTTATCCGTTGAAAGTCGTCAATATCAAGCAAAATAATCGAAAATGGATCATGAGTATGTTCTGCGCACTCAATTTCATGCGATAATATATTTGAAAATTTAAGTCGATTGTACGTTCTTGTCATGGGATCAAGGTTGACTAAAAGCTCATTTTTTCTGTATTCCACTTCTAACTTTGTTATATCTGTACAAACAAATAAATATTGTTTTTCCTCAAGAATAATCGTTGCTCTAATTAAATAGATCCTTGATTCTCCGTCAGTTGCATTCCATTTAACCTTGGCCATACCATTATGTTCGTTTAACAATTCTTCTAGCCAATTTTCGGAGTTTTTAGGAAAAAAATAATTAGCTTCATTAACAAAAAGTGTTAATAAAGTTGAAGTATCAAGTGATTGAGTGGAATCGAATCCTGTAAAAGCAGAAAAGGCACGATTAGCTTCGATAATTTTTTCATTTTCTACAACAAAAATAAGGTTTTCCTGAAAATTCATTAAAAAACTATTTAATTCTCTTTGTTTTTCTAGTTTTCTTTCGAGTTCGATTTGACCTACTGATTTTTGTAAG
>JAUZQA010000078.1 GCA_030705665.1 Bacillota bacterium | reverse complement strand
TTATCTTTATTAAACATAAAAGCAACTACAATCACTGTCAGTGAAACCATTGCCAGGATGTTTGTATATGGATATCCTTTTAATTGAAATCCAGGTCTATTTTTATAAATTGGACGAAGGCGAATTTGCGCTGCACAAATGCAAATCCAAATGATCATAACCGTAAAACCTGGGATTGTCATTAAATACCCAATAACTTGATCTGGTGTCATATAGGCTAAAAATACACCAACCAAAATAAAAATACTTGTAATCATAATCCCAATAACAGGAGTTCCTGACTTTGTTGTTTTCGAAAGTGCTTTGGGTGCTTCACCACTTTGTCCCATTGAAAACAAGGTTCGTGATGTTGCATAGATTCCAGAGTTAGCTGCAGACAGAACAGCAGTTAAAAGCACAAAGTTCATAATACTTGCAGCACCCGGAAGTCCAGTAAAACTAAATACTTGAACAAATGGACTGTCTTTTCCAGTTACTTGATTCCAAGGAATAATTCCGCAAATAATTAATATCGGGAAAATATAAAAAATGATGATCCGCCAAATTGTACTTTTGATAATCTTTGGCAGAACCCGTTCAGCATCCTTCGTTTCAGTTACCGCAACACCAATTAATTCTGCCCCTCCATAAGAAAACATGACAACGAGAAAAGCATTCAATGTTCCTTTTATTCCATGCGGGAAAAATCCACCATGACCTAACAGATTTGATAAAGGGTGATGGATAGGACTTGGAACAATACCAAAAACCAGCAATGCTCCCAATAGAATAAATGCTACTAATGCAATGATTTTTATGCTAGCAAACCAAAATTCTGTTTCCCCATAATAACTTACTTGAAAAAGATTAATAGCAACGATTACAATTGCGCAAATAAAGCTTAAGAGCCACAAAGGTGCAGATGGGATCCAAAATTGCAAAAAGCTTCCAGCCGCTAGTAATTCAACCGTCGTTACTAAGACATAATTGATCCAGTATAGCCAGCCAACAATGAAGGAGGTTCTTGAGCCAAATGCCTTTTTTACGAGAAGCTGGATATTTAAATTTGGATAAACAATGGCCATTTCCCCTAAGGCAGCCATAACAATGAATAGCAAGAGCCCTCCGATTAAATAGGACACAACCACGCTGGGTCCGGCCATTTTTAATGTATCCGAGCTTCCTTTAAAAATACCTGTTCCAATCATGCCTGCCAAGGCAATAAATTGAACATGACGCGGCAATAATCCCCGTTTTAAATCCTGCTGCTTTTTATCCATTAAGTTATATCACCCTAACTTTTTAACTTCTTTTTTGCATAAACGCTTTTAAGTAGTAAAGAACTTTTTTATATTAATATATCATTTTTTAGTAGAAAGTCAACGTTGATAAAGTTTGTTTGTTCTAAACAAAAGTGGGGAAAATAACAGTATTTAAAAGGCAGAATAAAAATTTAAGGGGGAAAAAACATGAAATTAACCCACCAGAAAAGGATTGAACTTCATGGGTTTAATAATCTGACTAAATCCTTAAGTTTTAATATGTATGATATTTGTTATACAAGAACAAAGGAAGAACGGGAAGCCTATTTGGAATATATTGATGAACAATATAATGCAGACAGATTAACAAAAATTTGTAAGCATGTGTCCGACATTATTGGAGCACATGTCTTAAATGTTGCCAGCCAGGATTTTATCCCACAAGGTGCAAGTGTGACCTATCTTATTTCAGAGGGGCCTGTTGAGGATGTTCCTAATGAATCATTCGAGGAATCACCCGGTCCATTGCCTGAATCTGTTGTTTTGCAGCTGGATAAGAGCCATATTACAGTCCATACATATCCTGAGTATCATCCTGATGAAGGAATTAGCACATTTAGAGCGGATATTGATGTATCCACATGCGGTGAAATTTCTCCGCTTAAAGCTTTGCATTATTTAATTCGTTCGTTTGATACGGATATTATGACAATTGATTACCGTGTTCGTGGCTTCACGCGGGATAAAAACGGTCATAAGTTGTTTATTGATCACGACATTAGTTCGATTCAAAATTATATCCCCGATGACATTATTGATCTTTATGACATGATCGATGTAAATGTTTATCAGGAGAATATCTTTCATACAAAATGTAAGTTAAGGGATTTTGATCTTAATAACTACCTTTTTGGCTATACAAAGGATAAATTATCAACTGGAGAAATAGCTGAAATTACAGAAAGTCTGAAATGGGAAATGGATGAAATTTTTTACGGAAAAAATATCGACAATTATGAGGTTCATTAACAAAAAAAGTATTGAAATGAAACCATTTGGTGTTATATTATGTAAATATGAAACCAAATGGTTTTATATTAAATAAACGGCCCAAAAATACTAACAATCAAAGGAGTAAAAAAATGAGCCAAGAAACATTACAGGATATCCGTCAGACAATGGTCTATAATGCCCCTATTCAGAAAGTTTGGGATGCAGTCGCAACTTCCGAGGGCTTAGCAGCATGGTTTATGCCCAATGATCTTCAGCCTGTTGAAGGGCATGAGTTCCATTTAAATGCTGCTCAATTTGGTATGTCACCATGTAAAGTAACTGTGGTTGATCCCCCAAATAAACTTTCATTTAGTTGGGGAAAGGATTGGACCTTAACCTTTGAATTGAAAGAGCTTGGCGAACAAACAGAGTTTACCCTTATCCATTCAGGGTGGGATGCAAATAAAGTTACAGAGTTTGGTGCTCCGCATACAGCGGTTCGCGGCAATATGGAACAAGGATGGGCAGGCCTTGTAAAAAAACTGCAGGCATTTGTTGAGGCGTAAATGGCTTCATCACAAGCAAGGCATGATGTATTTCAGGCAGTTGCAGATCCTACCCGCCGAAAGCTCTTAAAACTATTAAGCAATCAGGAAATGTCTATTACTGCTATCAGCGGCTATTTTCCGATGACTAGGACTGCTGTTGCAAAGCATCTCCATATTCTCGAAGATGCTGGTCTTGTTAAAGAGAGGAAATCAGGCAGAGAAAAAAGATACAGACTTGAGCCGGAACCGTTAATGGAGTTAAGGGATTGGTTAAATTATTTTGAATTATTTTGGGAAAATAAGCTTAACGCACTGAAAGCTTTTGTCGAGTCAGATGAGCCTGCAAAAAGAGATATTGAAAAAGAACAAAAATAGC
Source organism: Bacillota bacterium (assembly GCA_030705665.1). The sequence continues at coordinate 8,153 of JAUZQA010000078.1, read as the reverse complement.
ACACGAATAATCGTGTGCTATTTATATCTGTTATTTATGAGGTTAACTTTACCTTTTTTTGCGTAGTCGTCCATTTTCCACGGCTGGGGCTTATTACTAAGTCATTATAGGCTAAGACATTTAAGTCCCTTTGAATGGTGCGAGGAGTGATACCAAATTCCTCTACAAGTTCCTGTGTTGTCACAGTACCGTTTTTGTGGATAAACATGTAGATGCATTTAATACGGTTTAACATCCGGTTAGTTGAAGGTTTCAAAGAACCACTCCCTATCCTTTTTTCAAACCTGTGGCAATATCCTGCTACCGACGCCTCTTTGAAGAAAATTCTTCAATGTATGTAATTTTCTTTTCCGCAGACAACCCCTTTTCATGGACTAAAATCGTTCCATTCAATGATGTCCTTCATTTACTAATATTGTAACCATTATTTCTGAAAATTTCCACCATAATTATTAAGTTAATGTTAAATTATTCTAAATTCCCCCTTTCTGAATGTTTTAATATAAGAGTATGGTTGAACGGTAATAATATACCAAGTTAAAAGAAATTTCAGAAAATAAAATGTTTTTTCTTTTGATAAATTTTCTTATTTCTTAAAAGAAATTTTTTAAGAAATTTGCAATAATAATATTGTCAACCATTATTATTGTTTAGGAGGCCTTTAATATTGAGCAAAATTGACTGGATGGGTGAAGTGGAAAAGAGAAAAGAATCACTTATTAAGGATATGCAAGAACTATTACATATTAAAAGTTTATTAGATGAAGAAAATACGTTTCCTGATGCTCCACTAGGTAAAGGAGTAAAAGAGGCACTCGATTTTATGCTTACGCTCGGGGAAAAAGACGGATTTACAGCAAAAAATGTTGGAAATTTAGCTGGTCATCTAGAATTTGGTGAGGGAGAACAATTGCTTGGGATCCTTTGCCATGTTGATGTTGTCCCAGAAGGGGATGGTTGGACCAGTGACCCATTTGGGGCTGAAATCCGTGATGGGAAAATTTATGCCCGTGGTGCATTAGATGATAAAGGACCAACAATGGCGGCGTATTACGCCATGAAAATTGTAAAAGAACTAGGATTAGAATTAAAAAAGCGTGTGCGAATGATCATTGGGACGGATGAAGAAAGTAATTGGCGCTGCGTTGACCACTATTTTGAGCATGAGGAAATGCCAACCTTGGGATTTGCCCCCGATGCTGATTTTCCAATTATTAATGCAGAAAAAGGAATTTCCGATTTTGATTTTGTTCAAAACAAGACAGATTTTGAAAAAAATGATTCCTTGCTGGAAGTCCAAAGCTTTGAGTCGGGGAGAAGATACAATATGGTTCCCGATTATGCAAAAGCAACCGTTCGGGTTTCTGGAAGAGAAACAGAAGTGGGCCAGGAATTTACTCATTTTATGAATAAATTCGGGGTTGAAAGCCAGTATCATGTGGAGCAGGATGAGTTATCTCTTGAAGTGTATGGAGTTTCGGCACATGGGATGGAACCGAATAACGGAAAAAACGCCGGATTATTTTTAGCAGAATTCCTCTCTAAGCAAAAGATTGATTCTCGGGCTGCTCACTATTTTCAATTTGTTTCTCATTATTTTTTTGATGATTCAAGAGGGAGGAAATTGGGCGTCTCATATAAGGATGAGCTTTCTGGAGAATTGACGATCAATGCGGGTATACTTTCTTATTCTAAAGAAACCCATGGGAAAGTGGGGGTAACCGTCAGATACCCTGTCACGAACAATATGGAAGAAACCAAAGCAAAACTTGACGAGCTTTTGCGTAGTGAGGACTTTTTAATTCAAAATTATAAAGATTCAAAGCCACACTTCGTTGATGAAAAAGAATTCCTTATCAGAACACTTAAAAAGGTATATGAAGAACAAACGGGTGAGGAAGCAACATTGATCGCAATCGGCGGCGGGACCTATGCAAGAAGCCTCAAGACGGGCGTTGCATTTGGGCCATTATTTCCTGGAAGACCGGATATAGCCCATCAAAAAGATGAATACATGGTCATTGAAGATTTATTAAAGGCAACCGCTATTTATGCACAAGCAATATTTGAGCTAGCCAATAAAGAATGAGAGCAGAGGAGTATTTGAAAATGAACTGGACATTGATTAATGGGGAATATGTAGATCGCTCAAATGCAAAAGCCGATATCGAAGACAGAGGTTATCAGTTTGGCGACGGGATTTATGAGGTTATTCGCGTTTATAATGGGAAAATGTTTACCGTAAAGGAACACCTGGATAGGTTTTTTCGAAGTGCCGAAAGCATTTCTATTACATTGGGATATAAGGTTGAACAGCTTACTGAACTGCTCCAAGAATTAATTTTAAAAAACAATCTTAAGCTGGGCATTATTTATATGCAGGCTACCAGAGGTGTTGCCCCAAGGACACATGCTTTCCCCGCCCAAAATGTGCCGGCAACTCTTGTCGCCTACACGAAGGAGCTTGAACGTCCTATACAAAAGCTTGAGCATGGAGTAAAAACGATTCTTGTTGATGATATTCGCTGGCTGCGCTGTGATATTAAAAGCCTAAACCTGCTTGGTAATGTTTTAGCGAAACAAAAGGCTTCTGAAAATGGCTGCTATGAGGCGATCCAATCCCGTGGACAGGATGTGACGGAAGGAAGTTCATCCAATATCTTTATTATAAAAGAGGGAGTAATCTACACACACGCCTCTAACAACCTTATCTTAAAAGGAATAACAAAAGATGTCATCCTTAATCTATGTGCAGTAAACGGAATTCATGTAGAAGAGCGAACTTTTACGAAAGAAGAATTAGCTGCAGCAGATGAAGCTTTTCTTTCCAGTACTACTTCTGAAGTAATGCCAGTAATTGTGATTGACGGGAAGGCTGTTAACAATGGAGAACCTGGGCCTGTAACCAGGAAACTTCAAGCTTTATTCGAGGCTGAAATTACACGCCAATGCGGGACGCTGAAATAGTTAATAAAGACGTGCAGACGATAAACAGTCAAAGCACGTCTTTTGTTTTCTCCTTTATTCTTTTAATTCGTCATGTAAATAATACAAGTAGAAAATATGAAAGGAATGGATTTGAAGATGGAAAAACAGACACATTTTTTCTTTGCACTTAAATTACCAGATAGCACGAAGCAACTGTTGAAAGAACAATGTGAAAGATTACAGGGAGCCCTCCCATTTCAACGCTGGGTTCATCATGAAGACTTTCACATAACATTGGCTTTTCTGGGGTTCGCACCCTCCAGTCAACTTGAAGCGGCGATCAATAACGTGAAGGAAACAATTCCTGGCTTCGGGAGCTTGGATTTAAAGATCAACAGGCTCGGTATTTTTGGGAAACAAGACAGCCCAAGGATTTTTTTTGCTGATACCGAGGTAAGTAATGAGTTACAATTAATAAGACATCGAGTTTATACAGCTTGCATTGGGGCTGGCTTTAAACTCGAAACAAGGCCGTTCCACCCCCATATTACCTTGGCAAGAAAGTGGGCAGGGGAAAAACCGTTTCAAAGAGAAATGCTTGATTTGTGGAAAAAGCTCCAGCCGGAACCAATAGCATTTAAAGGAATAGAGATTGCCTTATATCAAACCCATCTTGACAAAAGCCCAAAATATGAAGCAGTACGTTTATTTTCATTAGATAATACACAGTAAAAAAGGCAGGATATAGTTATGGGACAGTTAATAAAGCTTGAGGATTATGTTTCACGCTATGAGATGGATATCTTCACCTATCCATCTCGGTTTGTACGTTTGAAAAAACAACAATGGGAACGGACCAAATTCAATTGGGAGAATAGAGGATTAGATGCTTCTAATCTAACTTTTCATCAGTCTGCATCAGATTGGATGGAAGAGGATGAAAAACCAGCATTGTTAAAAAAACTGACAGGTCTATTTAAGCATAATCATAAATCAGACGAGATCGATAAAGTTATAGAGTCTCCCATAAAGATCGAGGAAGACCCCTTGCAATTTACAGCGTCATTTTCGTTTATGCCAGAATCAATAGATGAGTTGAAACGGCAGTTTTTAGATCAGCTTTATCGTTTTCAATTAAAATGGGCCAGTTCAACGGTCACGGAAAAATCCCCTATTCATTCAAAATATTACTATGAAGAAAACTTAAAGTTCTTTTTGCAGCGGTTTCCTGATACATATCTAGTTTTATATAAGCCGGTCTTTCTTTTAAAAAAAGCGCCTCTGGAAGCAGAAATCATCTTATTGACGCCAACAGATGCGTGGTGCATCACCTTTATTGAAGCAGAGGATTCTGCGGTGTTTATTGGCTCCAATGAACGATTTTGGCTAAAGCGAACAGAAAAGTCGGAAAAAAAGGTCTTAAATCCATTGCTGGCTTTAAATCGGACGGAAAGGATCGTTCAAAATATTTTTAAGATGCACGAAATTGATTTCCCCATACATAAATTATTAGTAAGCCGGAATGGATATATTGATTATCCTTCCGCCCCTTTTGGCGTAGAATTTGCAGAAGCACGTAATTTTAATGGTTGGTTTCAGTCAATGCGTGCCCTAAAGTCACCCTTGAAACATATCCAATTAAAGGCTGCAAAGGTTCTTTTGCAATATTGTCTTACAGACAGCAGGAGAAGGATGGAATGGAAAATAGAGGTTGAAGATGAATAAAAAAATGGATGGTTTCCGATAACTGTCAATAAACATAAGAAAAATTAGAAGCTGATCTGAAAGAGAGGGATTCGAGTGGATTTCAATAGGCCTTTTCTAGCATATCTGGATGAAATGAATATCATTACGATCCTGCTTCCGCTTTCATATCACAATGGATTTTCAACTTCGTTTACGATCACTTCCGATCATGGGAAGAAATGTTTAAAAGTGATCGAAAGTAAACGGATTGACGATTATCAAAAATATACTTGTTCAATAGACGATGAAATTTTATTTGGAAAGACTTATTGGATCACCGATGATCATGAAGGGGAAACAGACCTGCAAATTGGGGCTGTAATTCGGAGCACAGGATTTGATGAAAAATTTTATTATGCTGCCAACGACTTGGGGGTTACCTGTGAAAAAGAGCAAACCATTTTTAAACTTTGGGCACCAACTGCAACACAGGTAAAAGTGAAGCTGAAGCATCCAGATGGTACCTTTTTTGAAATGGTCAAAATGAAAAGGGTCGAAAATGGGGTTTGGACAGCCGTTTTGAATCGTGACTTGGAATATTATTACTATTCTTTTTTGGTTTGTGTCAATCAGGAATGGCGAGAAGCAGTTGACCCCTATGTCAAAGCGGTAACACCGAATGGCGAGCTGGGCATTATTATTAAAATGACAAAAACAAAAAGAGAAAAGCCATTATTAGCTCCTCTTAGCCATCCGGTCGACGCTGTCATTTACGAAACGCATCTACGAGATTTTACGATCCATCCAAATAGTGGAGTAAAGCATAAAGGTCTATACTATGGAGCTGGGGAGAAGGGGACAAAAGGGAAATGGGGACAATTAACAGGGCTTTCTTACTTAAAATCAATCGGTGTTACCCATATTGAGTTCCTTCCTTTTAATGATTTTGCCGGAGTAGACGAATTTAATCCACAAGGAGAATATAATTGGGGATATAACCCTCTTCATTATAATGTCCCAGAGGGCAGCTACGCGACCGACCCGGCCAATCCCTATTCCCGAATTAATGAACTAAAACAATTAATTGAAGAAATTCATCATGAAGGCCTCCGTGTCATGATGGATGTTGTTTATAACCATGTCTATAAACGTGAACAATCTTCATTTGAAAAAATAGTTCCCGGCTATTATTTTAGACATAATGAATTTGGGATCCCCTCAAACGGAACCGGAGTTGGAAATGACCTGGCGTCTGAAAGGCTGATGGTACGGAAATTCATTTTGGACTCCATTCGCTTTTGGGTTGAAGAATACCATGTTGATGGATTTAGGTTTGATTTAATGGGCATTTTGGATATTAAAACGATCAATGAAATTCGAGAATTGTGCAATCGCTTGCAGGAGGGTATTCTCCTAATCGGTGAAGGTTGGAACCTAAATACTCCGCTCCCATATGAGGAAAAGGCGGCACTTCATAACCAATCCAAGATCCCAAAAGTTTCTCAGTTTAATGATCAGTTTCGAGATTCTATTAAAGGGAGTACATTTAACTTATATGACAAAGGATATGCTCTAGGGAATGATCATTATCGTGAAGCAGCGATCGAAGGGATTACCGGAAGCATTGGCTTTTTAAATAATGAGGGCAAGATGTTCAATGAACCGATGCAATCTGTAAACTATGTTGAGTGCCATGATAATCATACGATGTGGGATAAGCTTGAAAGATGTTTCCCGGACAAAGATGAAGCACTACTCATTCAATATCACCGTCTTGCAACAAGTTTGGTTCTGTTATCTCAAGGAATTCCCTTTCTTCATAGCGGCCAGGAATTTTTTCGAACGAAAAAGGGTGTTGGTAATAGTTACCGTTCCCCAGATTCGATTAACCAACTTGATTGGAATCGAAAATGGAAATATACAGAGAATGTTGAGTATATAAAAGGGATTATTCAAATTAGAAAAAAATTCCCTTGTTTCCGTTTACGAACTGCTGAAGAGATACACCAAAGAGTAAAGTTATTGTCACTTCCACATCCTCTAATCGGCTTTTCTTATCAAAATAGTTTTGGAGATTTTCCCGAAGTCATTCTGCTTATCAACCCAACTGACAACATTCATAAGGTTCTCCTTGAGGGGGATTGGGTTTTGTTAGCGGATAAAAAAATCGTCTGTACAGAACCGATTGAAAATAAAGCCCGACGTGAAGTGATTCTTGAACCTGTATGTTTGAATATTTTAGTGAAAAAGTAATATATTTTTGCTAATTGGCGATTCAGACAATGATTTTATTAGTAAGTCTTGACTATAAAAGCATATACGAGATAAAATTTAAAAAGATGGCTATTGTGTGTAATGGTATCAATAGCTTTTTTTTTATTTACTAAAAATATAAAGCTGTCAGTGTTCATCAACAAAAACCTTTCAGCTATGGATTCTTTTTCGCTATAATGATGGGTTTGCTCATTAGAACGGGATAAATTGAAGGTGAACAATTTTGGAACATATATTAGGACAAGAATGGGAAATTGTCCCTGCAGGAGGACTTACAGGGGAGGCATTTTATGCCAAGCATGAAGATCAGAGACTTTTTCTTAAACGTAATTCCTCTCCTTTTCTTGCGGTACTATCAGCAGAAGGGATCGTCCCCAAGCTTGTTTGGACAAAAAGGCTGGAAAATGGCGATGTGATAACTGCACAACAATGGCTTAACGGAAGAGAATTAAAACCAGTGGAAATGACGAAAGAACGGGTTGCTAATTTATTGCGGAAAATTCATCATTCAGAACCATTGCTAACGATGTTAAGGCGGTTAGAAAAAACTCCGCTTCTTCCGGAGAATCTTTTTAAAATGGTCATGAGACAATTGGATGAAGATGTTCTCATTCTTCCAGAAGTGAAGAAAACGATTGACTTTTTAAAAAAGGAACAAGAGAATGTTTACAGTGAAATGAAAGTAGTTTGCCATGGCGATGTTAATCATAACAACTGGCTGCTTGCTGAAAACAACCAGTTGTATCTAATTGATTGGGATGGGGCGATGATTGCTGACCCAGCAATTGATTTAGGTTTACTCCTCTATTGGTATATCAAAGAGGAAAATTGGGGAGAATGGCTAGCCATGTATGGCACAAAAATGACGGATCATTTAAAGCTTAGAATGAAATGGTATGTGGCACTGCAAACGTTAACCTCTGTCCAATGGCATAAGAACAAAAGTCATTTTCAAGAAATGAATAAATGGGTGCAATTTTTAAATAGTATTTTGTAACTTACGAAAATTGATCAATGTTGGAAACCCATTGTGAAAGATTATCCTGGTTTGCTGTGATATGCTGATCTAAGTCAGCTGTTTGCGCACCGTGCTGGCTATAGGTATAAACTTCTTCCAATATATTTTTAACATTTTGATCAATTTGTGTGTTTACCATAAGGGATTTCACTAAACGTTCCAATTGTTCACATTCAGCAACGGACCCACAGCAATCTGTTTGATGGTTGCTTAAAATATCCTTTAATAATGTTACCTGATCTTGATG
>JAUZQA010000779.1 GCA_030705665.1 Bacillota bacterium | reverse complement strand
TGCCATGTTCCGGCTAATTCAGGAGGCAGTCCAGAATGCTTTAAAGCATTCAAATGCAAGAGATATAATAGTAAGACTTGAAATGACAAAGTCAAAAATTAGTGTTTTAATCAAAGATAATGGTGTCGGTTTTGATGTGAAAAAAGCATGCCCGAAATCATTTGGATTGCTTGGGATGCGCGAGCGGGTTGAACTGCTTGAGGGTAATCTCACAATTGAATCCAAAGTTGGAAAAGGAACCTTGGTCTACATTCACGTACCATTACCTTAATGAAATGAAAAGAGACTGCAAAAGGGCTGAACGTCCAGCTCTTTGACTGAAGCAGGAAATGCCAAAGGGAGGCGAAACACATGACTACAAAAATTGCGATTATTGATGATCATCAGCTTTTTAGAGAAGGCGTAAAACGAATCCTTGAATTTGAAAAAACATTCCAAGTAGTAGCTGAAGGTGATGACGGAAGCGAAGCATTAAAAATCGTGGAAGAAAGTCAACCGGACGTTGTTATTATGGATATTAATATGCCACATATGAATGGTGTAGAGGCTACAAAAGAATTAGTAGAACATTATCCCGATGCCAAGGTCATTATTTTATCAATTCATGATGATGAAAACTATGTCATGCATGCACTGCAAACAGGTGCAAGCGGCTATTTATTGAAGGAAATGGATGCAGATGCACTGATTGAAGCCGTTCGTGTTGTCGCTGAGGGAGGATCTTATTTACATCCAAAGGTTACCCACAGCTTAGTGAACGAGTACAGAAGACTGACTGCAAATCCAAGCGGAGGAAGCGGCGTTTATTCCAATCTACATACCATCGAAATTCGTCGGCCATTACACTTGTTGACTCGCCGTGAATGCGAAGTTCTGCAAATGCTGGCAGATGGTAAAAGTAATCGCGGAATCGGTGAAGCTTTATTCATCAGTGAAAAAACCGTTAAAAACCATGTGAGTAATATTTTGCAAAAAATGAATGTAAATGATCGGACTCAAGCAGTTGTTGTGGCAATTAAAAACGGCTGGGTAGAAGTTCGCTAATGAATACGAGAGCTGGGAGCAGCATTGGGTGCGCACGTCGGAATTTCGGCGTGCGCTTTTCTGCTTTTTCATATAAAATAAAAGAAAAAATAAGGATGGTTCAATGAATGAGAACTGCTATTGTAACGGATAGTACTGCGTACATCCCACTGGAAGTACGCGAGAAATGGAATATTCATATGATCCCCCTCCAAGTTATTTTTAATGACGAGGCTTATGAAGAAGAAGTTAATCTCACTACGAGTGAATTTTATGAAAAAATAAAGCATAGCGACCTGCCGAAGACGTCACAGCCGCCGATTGGCCAATTTGTCGAGCTGTTCGAGCGCTTGGCAAGCGAAGGGTATGAGGCCGTCATCAGCATTCATTTGTCAAGCGGTGTCAGCGGAACCTATCAAGGTGCGATTGCTGCTGGAGGAATGGTCGAAGGAATCAAAGTCTATGCCTTTGATTCAGAAATTAGCTGTATGGCCCAAGGCTTCTATGTTTTGGATGCAGCAGAAATGGCGGCGCAAGGTGAGGAGCCTGCTGTGATTATGGCTAGATTAGAAGATTTGAAGACGACGGCTGATGCGTATTTTATGGCGGATGATTTATCGCATTTTGTGCGCGGCGGCCGCTTGACTAGTACCCAAGCCTTTATTGGGGGCTTGCTCCAGGTTAAGCCATTGCTCCACTTTGAAAATAAAGTCATTGTCCCAGCAGAAAAAATCCGCACCCGCAAAAAAGCCTTGAAGCGAGTCGCCGAATTGCTAGGAGAAGCGATTAGCGGCAAGTCAGAGCCATATCGTGCTGTGGTGATCCACGCGAATCGCGAGGCAGAGGCAATCGAGTGGAAATCGGAGCTCGAAGCAATGTACCCGAGTGTTGAATTTTCCATAAGCTATTTTGGTCCTGTGATTGGGACGCATATTGGCGAAGGTGGCATGGGCATGGGATGGATGAAGAAATAAGAAGCTAGTTGCCT
>JAUZQA010000778.1 GCA_030705665.1 Bacillota bacterium | reverse complement strand
TGATCAAAATCAAAAAGCTTCATTTGATACAAAAATAAGCACGTTGAGTGAATACTTGTATGAATATTGTAATTTTGGCTGTGCCTATTTTGTCTTAAAAAAAGTTAAAAAGTAACCTCACATTTAAAGTACTTAAAAAAAGTCGATGGGTATCAGTGTTTTTCAGTGATATTCATCGGCTTTTTTCTTTGGCTTGTGTCAAATCCAGCACATTTTAGTACGAATCGTATGAAAATTATCACAAATATGAGCTGAACCGATTGTTTACTATTAATTCTGAAAATTCTAAAATAAGAATACGCTTACAAAATTACAAATGAGGTGTCAGTAAATGTCAATTATCCGTATTGGGAGAGCAGAGTTAAAGGTTTTGGATCTTAAAGAATCAGTGGATTATTACACAAATGTAATTGGATTGGATGTAGTCGGAGAGAGTGAAGGAAGAGTTTATTTAAAGGCTTGGGATGAATTTGATCATCATAGTGTGATTCTTCAAGAATCCGATTCTGCTGGACTGGACCATTTAGCTTTTAAAGTGGAAAATGACGAAGAATTAGCCAACTTTGAAAAGAGAATTGAACAGTTTGGTCTTACATTGAAACGAATTTCCAAAGGAACAAGACTGGCTGAAGGAGAAGCAATCCGTTTCGAACTTCCTACTGGTCATCAAATGGAATTATACAGAGACATTCAACAATTAGGGACGCGGACAGGTACATTAAACCCACATCCATGGCCGGAAGGATTACGGGGAATTGCTCCGCATCGCATGGATCATATGCTTTTATCAGGTGATGATGTTGAAGGCGTTACTCGCTTCTTTACTGAAGTCTTAGATATGCACCAAAGTGAAAAAATCATGACTGTAGACGGGCAGGTAATGATCGGCAGTTTCTTACATGCGAGAAATGGAAAAGCCCATGATATTGCTTTTATTAAAGGACCTGATGCAAAGCTTCATCATGTTGGATTTTCAGTTCACAACTGGTATGACGTGTTAAAAGCGGCGGATATCTTATCAAGAAATGAAGTTCAAATTGAAGTAACGCCAACTCGCCACGGTATTACAAGAGGTGAAACGATTTATTTCTTTGACCCATCTGGAAACCGTAACGAAGCTTTTGCTGGCGGATATATTGCTTATCATGATATGCCAACTATCACCTGGACAGAAGATAAAATTGGACAAGGCATTTTCTATCATAGAAGAGAGTTAATTGAGTCGTTTGGTAAGGCGTTAACCTAAGTTCAAGTCTGAGCTTGCCCTTAAATAGGAGAAAGGACGGATCACGATGAGTGTAAAAGAAGCGTATGTAGGAATGGATTTAGATACAAGTGGCGGTGACATTGTACGGGCAATTATTTCAGCAATTGAGGAAGATAATGAAGGCGTAGTAGTGGAAGATTTCTCTGTATTTAAGAAAGTAAAATCACCAGGTAAATTGGTATTGAAACGGGAAACAGTTGAAGAGCAACTTGGACAAGATTTTGATATGGACCAAGTCCACATATATATGTCTTCATACTTCGGATTTATTGCTGATTGGGATGAAGAGCAATTAATTATTGAATGGGAAAATAAAGAATAAGGATAAGAATCACCCTTTGGTTAAAAAGAAGGCATTATTCTTAGTGATCCAAGCAGATGGCAGGATCAACGGTGGGTCCATTAAAAATTATAGCGGCTTAAAAATAAACGATTGTAGGGCGTAAATTTACTTTACGCTCTACAATTCTTCTATTTGGAAAGGGGTCAAAAAAATGGGGAAGTCTAAAATAGCTCTAGAAACCTATGAAGTTACGTTAGAACCGAGTGGAAAAACAATGATTGTAAAAGAAGGTCAAACATTACTGGATGCAGCGATTCGTAACGGGATCCAGGTGGCATATGGCTGTCGTCATGGCAGTTGTTCAGCATGTAAGTGTCAGGTGCTGGATGGCGACTATGAAATTATGGACCGCGTATCTGAATACTCATTAATGAGTTTCGAACGCGAAGAGGGATTTGTGTTAAT
>JAUZQA010000777.1 GCA_030705665.1 Bacillota bacterium | reverse complement strand
GGTGCTCATTATAAGCCAGAATTCCCAGAACGTAATGATGAAGAATTTATGAAGACAACTATGGCAAAATTTGTTGGTGCAGAATCAGCTCCGGCTTTCCATTACGAAGACATAGACGCTTCATTAATCCAACCACGAAAACGGGATTACACAACAAAACACTAAAATAGTCTCTAATTCGTGAAAGTTATAAAAGTAAAGGGGAGTGGGAAATTTGTCTGAAAATAAAACGGTAAAATTCATTATAACTCGTCAAGATGGACCTAATACAGCTCCTTATCAGGAGGAATTTGAAATTCCATACCGACCAAATATGAATGTTATTTCGTCACTTATGGAAATTCGCAGAAATCCTGTAAATGCTAAAGGTCAAAAAACAACCCCAGTTGCATGGGATATGAACTGTTTGGAAGAGGTTTGCGGTGCCTGTTCAATGGTAATTAACGGGAAACCACGCCAATCTTGTTCAGCCTTGATTGATCAATTAGAGCAGCCAGTTCGCTTGGCTCCTATGAGCACGTTCCCAATTGTTCGTGACTTACAGGTTGACCGCAGCCGGATGTTTGATTCATTAAAGAAAGTGAAAGCATGGATTCCAATCGATGGAACCTATGATTTAGGACCTGGTCCACGTATGCCTGAAGTTAAGCGTCAATGGGCATACGAACTGGCAAAATGTATGACTTGCGGTGTTTGCTTAGAAGCATGTCCGAATGTAAACAGCAAATCTAACTTCATTGGACCACAGCCGTTATCACAAGTTCGTTTATTTAATGCACATCCAACTGGTGAAATGAATAAAGCTGAACGTTTAGAAGCAATTATGGGAGACGGCGGCCTTGCAAACTGTGGTAACTCACAAAACTGTGTACAGTCTTGTCCTAAAGGTATTCCGTTAACAACATCGATTGCTGCATTAAATCGTGATGCAACAATCCAATCCTTTAAAAACTTCTTTGGCAGTGACCGAGTATAAGTTTATTAAAACCTCATTTTCCTCTAGGAAAATGAGGTTTTTTTACGGTATAAATGAATGGTTCATTTTTGTTATAATATAACTAAAATGTAATTATTGAGAGGACGCAAATGAAAATTAGGACATGGTTATCAACAATTTTGGTTCTTGCCGGGGTTGTTATTCTGGCAATTGGCGTATGGCAAATAACAAATACGAATAAGAAAACAAATGAAACTCTCAGTAAGGCGAAGAATATGCTGGCACAGAAAAATGCGATTCCACAACAAAAGAATAATCAGCAGGACCAGCAAGTTAAGCAGGGTGAAAACAAACCGCCGCAGATAGGGGATACAATGGGTATTTTAGAAATCCCCCGAATTAAAGCGGAGTTAGCGATTGTTGAGGGAACTGACCCTGACGACCTTGAAAAGGGTGTGGGCCATTACAAGGGATCGTCTTTACCCTCCCAAAATGGACAAATCGTACTATCTGGGCATCGGGATACAGTTTTTCGACATTTAGGAGAATTAAAAATTGGGGACAAGCTGATTGTCAAAGTTTCTAATGGATCCTTTAGCTATAAAATTACTCATACAAAAATTGTTGATTCAAAGGATACGAGTATTATAACGCTTCAGAAAGATCATGAGGAATTGATTTTAACAACATGTTATCCGTTTCGATACATTGGAAATGCCCCGAAAAGATACATTATCTATGCTAATCCAGTAAAATAATGGGAAATTTCCATTTAAATAATTAATTTTTTATAGACGAATGTCTATTTTTCACAATTTCCTTCTCCTTTAAGGAAATACAGTCACTTCGAAAGTTTCTTTCACATATGATATGGTGACTAAAAATATACCCACCCCACGGTTTACAACTGGCGAAGGCAAGGAGGGTTACAATACTTGAAGGAGAATGAATATACTCACAAGCCATTACTCACCAAACGCGAAAAAGAAGTATTCGAACTGTTAGTACAAGATAAAACAACAAAGGAAATCGCTAGTGAATTATTTATCAGCGAGAAGACGGTTCGGAACCATATTTCCAATG
>JAUZQA010000776.1 GCA_030705665.1 Bacillota bacterium | reverse complement strand
CCTGTATTAAGGGAAACAGTTACACCAATCGGATAAATCGCAACCGATTTCCGAAATGCGTCGATAATGGTTGGATCAAATCGCGTATAACATAAACCTTGAACAACCTCCATAGCTTCATGCGGCAACATCGCTCGTTTCCCCGATTTTGGATTTGTTAATTTATCAAAGAGATCAGCTACTGCGATAATTTTAGCAAATTGATGAATATCTTTTCCTTTTAGTCCTCTTGGAAACCCAGTACCATCTACATTTTCATGATGTTGATAGGCACAATGAGGAATAAGAAGATGCAGTTCCCGGCCTTTTCGAAGCATTTCAAATCCTTCTGTTGTATGGTTACGATATTCCTTTTTCTCTTCTTCTGTTAATTCTGTCTTAATCAGTAATTCCGGTCGCAGCTTGCTTCTTCCAATGTCATGAAACATGGCGCCTAAACCTAAAAGATACAAATCCTTATCAGAGATACTAAGATGCCGCCCAATCGTAACGGCATACATGCTGACATTAAGCGAGTGCTGAAGAATTTTGTTATTTTCCATCTGTAAATTACTTAGCAGATTAATAAGCGAAGGTTTCGCCTTTATATCTTTTAATAAAAGTTCATATACACTTTTTAGTTCTCGGATGGCTTTCCCTCTTGAAATTTTCTTTATCCTTGAATTATCACCATCTGTCAGCGCTTTAAACACTTTACCTATATGCTGAGCTGTTTCCATTCGTAAAGGAACCGAGATGTCATCTTGCAGGATGACACCCTCCGTAATAGGGGACTCTACATAGATAAAACCGACCTCTTTGCTTTTTAATTGTGTGATAATCTTATCTGTTAATCTAACTCCAGAATTTAATAAAATTTTATTTCTACCATCATAAATGGGCTTTGCTACTTTTAATCCTTCATGACAATCAAGGGTTGATATTAAACGCACTGTCAGTTCCTTCTTTCTTGCAAATACAGCTGATCATTATGATCGAGAGAGAAGCATGTCCTTTTTTTAAAAGTCACCAGCACCTACTCAAACAAGCTTTTATCTGGTTTTTTTGGCAAAAATAGGTGTAGTCATAGCATCTGAAAAAACGTCCTTATATAACATTATATTTTCTTAATAGGCATTTAAAATAATGCTTTATACCTAAATATAGTCTTTTAAACCTACTTTTTGTTTCTGTTTCTAAGAAACAACAGGACTGTTCCGACGTTTTTCAATCGGAGGACTGTCCCATCAATGCTTCACTCCACATCAACAACCTCCTATGAAATATTTTCTATATTGATTGAATTGGATAACTAAATGTGAAAAGTAAGAATAGGAAAAAGGGGGTGGATAAAAATGGATGAATGGATTTGGGGAGGTTCGGAATATTGGACATACCTGCTGCCAAAGAGAATTGGACAGCAACTGGCCCTGGAGATAACGGAAAAGTGCATTTCACTGGGAACAGCAAAAATCGTTAAGCCGGTACCGCAATGAAGAATTGGCAAAAATGTGAGATAATTTTTATTCTTCGGAATCCACCTACCATGAGGGACGCAGAAATTTTTGTTTATAAAATTTGTCCTTCATGCAGTGAAATAAAAACAAATCATCTGGACGATTTTTCGACTCTGAAACCTTTGGAAACGATCTACTAATAAAAATCGAATTGGGTTCGGGACTTCTCCGCTCTGGTTCCGGCACCCAAATCAAGAAGGCAGTCAATAGGCTACCTTCTTTTCACTCATGTTTTCCGGAACAATCTGTCACGACAATCCAAATTACTTTATTGGGTCAGATCATTAAGGAATTAGGCTTTTGATCTTCCGTAAACGCGCCCTATTCTGGAATAACTAAGATGTAGCCCCAGCCTTAAAATCGATTAATTTCTTCTACTGCTAACGCACCCTTTAGTGTAAGTACATTCCTTCACAAACTCTTATTTAGTTGAAGAAGAAAAGGGTATTACTTCATCAAAAAGTAATACCCTTTTTCCTAATGTAGTTTTTTATTTATTAATTCAACTAGAACCTTCACAAAACAT
>JAUZQA010000775.1 GCA_030705665.1 Bacillota bacterium | reverse complement strand
GAAATTAAAGATATGTTCATTGATATAGGTGCCTCTAGCCGTGAAGAAGCCGTCGAATGGGGGATTCAGCCAGGCGACATGGTCGTTCCGTATTTTGAATTTACGGTCATGAACAATGAAAAGATGCTTTTGGCAAAAGCCTGGGACAATCGGATTGGCTGTGCGATTGCGATTGAAGTATTAAAAAGGCTGAAGGGAGCTGACCATCCAAATATTGTTTATGGTGTCGGAACGGTTATGGAAGAAGTAGGAACCCGCGGCGCAAAAACAGCTGCCACTAAAGTTGAGCCGGATATTGGCTTTGCCCTTGATGTAGGGATTGCTGGAGACACCCCGGGAATCTCCGAAAAAGAAGCGCAAAGTAAGATGGGAAAAGGTCCGCAAATTATCCTGTATGATGCGTCACTTGTATCGCATAAAGGTTTGCGCGATTTTATTATAGCAACTGCTGATGAGTTAAATATCCCTTACCAATTTGATGCGATTCCAGGGGGCGGAACAGATGCCGGTTCGATTCACTTATCGAATAATGGCGTTCCATCGATTGCGGTGACCATTGCAACAAGGTATATTCATTCACATGCCGCCATGCTCCACCGGGATGATTTTGAAAACGCGGTAAAATTACTCGTTGAAGTGATTAAACGTTTAGATCGTGAAACTGTTGATAAGATTACGTTTGAATAAAGGTTTTGAGTGTATGCCCCGGACGTTTGAAGCGTTCGGGGATTTAATTTGGAAATAAATTAAAAGCCGCCAACAAGTGGCAGCCTCCTTTAATCCTTATTGTTTTAACCCGCTTTCGAGCGTTTGCAGCATTTCTTTTTTATCTTGTTCAGATGAATTTTGCCATATTACTTCAAATAAAACTCCAAGACCAGGAAGCATTTTTTCTTCGCCATTTTGAATCGCATCAACAATCGTATCTTCTAATTGATCCTGTGTATTGTTGGAAACGTTATGAATGATCGCATTCCGCAGGTTTAAATTCATACATTCATACTCCTTTTTTCATAATTTCTTTTATATCATTTCTAATTTTGGATTTTTTATGTATATAAGGTAAGCTATAATAAGAAAACATAAAGAAAAGGAGAGACTAGGTTGAAGCAAATTCAGTCTATAAAAAACCCACAAGTAAAACAGTGGAAAAAACTATTAACAAAAAAAGAGCGGGACAAAACGGGCACTTTTTTAATAGAAGGGTTCCATTTAGTTGAAGAAGCCTTAAAAAATCAAGAACAAATCATTGAAATTATTGTATCTGAAAAAGTTGAACTGCCGCCGCGTTTTGATTTTGGTTCAGCCTCTATTACTACCGTTACGGATGAGATTTCAAAGGAATTATCTGATACAGAGACACCGCAAGGAATTTATGCGATATGCCAAGAAACAGTAGACCAAACATTCGTTGAAAAAGCAAAGTCGTTATTATTAATTGATGCTGTTCAAGACCCAGGAAATCTGGGAACGATGATCCGTACCGCTGATGCGGCAGGGATAGATGCCGTCATTGTCGGACATGGCAGTGTCGATATTTATAACTCAAAGGTTTTACGCTCGGCCCAAGGAAGCCATTTTCACCTGCCGATTGTTCGCGGAAACCTTGAGGAATGGATTGAAACATTAAAGAAAAGAAATATCCCTGTATATGGTACTGCTTTAGAAAATGCAAAAACCTATACAGAAACAGCACCGCAAGAGGAGTTTGCCTTAATTGTCGGAAATGAAGGAAGCGGAATGAACCAAGATCTGCTTGCGGCAACCACATCCAATCTTTACATCCCAATCTATGGGCAGAGTGAATCGTTGAATGTCGCCGTTGCTGCAGGAATCTTACTATATTATTTAAAAAAACGCTAATCTATATTTGAAACTGTCGAAAAATTATTATATAATTATCAACAAATTGTTCATAGCAAAACGTTGACGGAGAAAAGTATCTTGTACATGACCATTTAGGGAGAAAGTACCTTGATTGAAAGTACTTTTATGGAAAGGGCAAGAGAAGTTCACCTCCCGAGTTGG
>JAUZQA010000774.1 GCA_030705665.1 Bacillota bacterium | reverse complement strand
CAATGGGCAATGAGCCAAGATGATTTCATGATGGGTTCCTTTAATGTAATAGAATAACGATAAAGGTAATTTCTAATTTGAAACTATCTTCGTATTGGGTCAAGTAAACAATTTAAACCATTCCCTTGAGTGAATTTTAATAAAAATTCACTCTTTTTTTCGGTGCAGCTGTTTACTTCAGTTTATAGTAGATATTATCATGACAGATTTTGGTGATATTCCGGTGCTGGGAAATATTCAAGCTATCAGGATGAAAGAGTTTGTGAGGATACAGTCCTGCTCTAGAGGGAAAAATAACCTTTATGGATATCTTTTGGGAATGCTAGGAGGAAGTATCATGCAATCATATCGACAGCTTAAAGAGGAAATGGTTTTTAAAACCAGATTAATTTG
Organism: Bacillota bacterium; assembly: GCA_030705665.1. Next base: position 1,635 of record JAUZQA010000774.1, on the reverse strand, counting down.
GAAAATGGCCATCGCTTCAGCCTTTTCATGGGAAATAGCCAAGTTTTTTGGTTCAAGCCATCCGTATTTAGCGCCTGCCACTGTTATTGTCTGTTTGCAAACGACTATTAATCGTTCGCTGCGGTATTCCTTTCATCGGGTGACCGGGCTCGTGATTGGCATCATGGTCGCAGATATAGTATTACCCTATTTAAAAGTAACGGCCTGGACGCTTGGTCTCACCATCCTTGTTGCTTCCTTTATTACTAAATGGGCAAGACTGGATGAATCAACCATCCACCAGACGGCATTAGCAGTCGTACTTGTTTTTGTTATAGGACATAACTCAGGCGATTATCCAATGGATCGGTTTCGTAACACGATCATTGGTGCTTTGACAGCCTGCGTCATCCACATGGTGATTTTTCCACCGAATTTCATCATCCAGGCTGCCAAAAGTGTTCATCAAGTAAAGGAAAAAATGATAGGTGAGATGGAGCGGATTTCTCATTGGGTTCAAAGTGGACTTGACAAAAATGAGAGCAAAAATCTTCAGCAGGACATGGAGCAACTTCTGATTGACTTACATCATACTAATAATATCGTGCAGGATGCGCTTGATAGCTTAAAGTTTAATTTCTTTGCTAAAAAGAGTAAAACGAAATTGGAGGAATTAAAGACCCATATTGAGTATTTATCACAGGGATATTCTTATTTGGATAATCTTATTGAAATTTTTTTAAATTGGTCGTTAACAGGAACAATAACCCCATCCCAACAAAAAGCTTGGGCACAGCAGATTAAAAACTTGATTCCGTTTTTTCAGACGGTTGGTATCCCTGCAGCATCAAAGCCCGCCGCACCCAATGAAATACTTACGGTTCACATTTCTCCTGAATTAGAAGGGCACCAATTTCATGTTTCGTTATATCAGTTAACAGCAAATCAAATAGAAAAATTATTTCAAAGTTAAGATATTGGAGGGTATGCATACATTACACTATAAACAGCTTGAACTGAGTCCTTTGAACAACATTAAAACAAAAAACGATTGCGGAGCAATCGTTTTTTGCTAAAACGTAATAAAGAGCTATTACTGTACAGTGATATGTCCATTCATATAGTTATCTTGAGTCATTGCCCATTGACCGTTTTGACCATCACATTTGTCAGCACAAATCCATTTGAATGTTCCTTTTTTTGTTGGAGTGAATGTATAGGTCGTTACTCCAGGTGTTCCTTTTACTTTTGCACCCGCTACCTGCATATTTACTCCAATATCACCAGCAGTTACTGTATGAGTTCCATCATCGAAGTTGTATACGGATAACTGAACTTCACTTCCGGCATTAACCGTGATGTCCCCAGGCGTAAATGCATCATGTAATTTGCTGTCCGAACCAAGCTTATATCCAGGATTGATAACCATTGATATATATTGTACTTTGTTTGTTGATGGCAATACAGTGATGGTTCCTTGCATATATCCTTGTTGTGTCATTGCCCATTGATTATTTTGACCATCGCATGTGTCAGCACATAACCAATTGAATGTACCTGTTTTTGTAGGTGTGAACGTATAATCGGTCTCACCAGGCAGACCTTTTTTTGTTGTTCCTTTTACCTTAACATTCAACCCAAGATCACTGGAAGTAT
>JAUZQA010000773.1 GCA_030705665.1 Bacillota bacterium | reverse complement strand
TTCTTTCTATATGGTCTTCACGAAATGGGGCTGGGAGCTGCCTTGGATTGATGCTTCATTCGTAATGCTCATTATTATCACGGTTACGAGTATTGCGATCGACCTCCCAAGACTAAAAGAGATTAACAGAGTAGTAAAAGAAGAAACTACAAAAACGCCATCATTCGATTTGCTGGAAAAGAGCCGGGACTATGTTCTCTGGAATTCTGTATCCATTATGGCAATGGAGGTTGCAGCGATTATCCACATCATGATTGAAAAGCTTGGGACCGCAGGTTCACTCATTACCCTTCTGCTAGCATTGATTGTTGGTTTGTTATATTCCAAAATCATATTACACTTGGCTAACAAATTTAATCCGGCGGATGTTCGAAATAAGACTGTTAATTTTTAGATATATTTGAAAAACCTTAGATTGTAGAAAAGAGGCTTGGCTCTAAATCAAGCCTCTTTTTTATAGTCAGTTTATTTTTCATCCCGTGCACATTCACTTTTCTGAAGGGCGGGAAGAATCCATCGCTTATTCTTCCTGTGTTCATTCATTTTTCTGGAGGACGGGAAGAATTCACTGCTTATTCTCCCCGTGCTCATTCATTTTTCCAGAGAGCGGTAAGAATCCAGTTTTTCCAAAAAGCTTAGCCAATGGTTTCAAGAGTTGAACAAAAAGTAAGGAGTATGCTACGCTTTAGTTAGCTAAAGTAATGAAGGAGAGAGGTCTATGATTGAATTAAAATATTTTGAGCGTTCGGATTTCACTCAACTTATTAAATGGGTTGATTCGCCCGAGTTTTTACTACAATGGAGCGGATCTCAATTCGACTATCCCTTAAATGAAGCTCAATTAGAACAGTACATCGAAAATTCCAATCATGATGACTCAGAAAGGTTGGTTTATAAAGTCATTGATACTGAAATGGAAGAAGTTATCGGCCATATCTCACTCGGGAAAATTGATCGCAAAAACAAATCAGCCAGAGTTGGGAAAGTATTAGTCGGTAACTCAACCACGAGAAGTAAAGGGATTGGCCAGCAAATGATCAGGGGAATTCTAAACGTCGCTTTTGATGAACTACACTTACACCGAGTTACCCTTGGAGTTTTTGACTTTAACGCTCCTGCCATTAGGTGTTATGAAAAGGTTGGTTTTGTCAAAGAAGGATTACATAGAGATACAAATAAAATTGGTGATGAATACTGGAGTTTGTGGGAAATGAGCATCTTAGAGAATGAGTGGTTGAAAGGACCAGAGGTGAAATCAATTGAGTAAAAGATTAGGATGTTTGCATGCCCATTATTCGAATATCGATTATATTGAAAAAGCACTTTCTCCGTATGATATAGAATGTATCCATTTTGTTGACCCTGGGTTAATGCATCGAGTAACATCCGATGGGAATTTCCAGCTAGCAGATGCGGAAAATAAAGTGAAAGAACAAATAGAGTGGATTGCCCAATGTAATGTGGATGCCATCCTTCTTACTTGCACAAGCTATATTGCCATTTTACAGGAAGACCAAATCTCCATTTCCGTGCCAATTGTAAAAATTGATGATCCATACTTCGAATCCATTTGTCAGGTAAAAGAACCTCAGATCCTCCTATTTACAAACCCTAAGACGGTTAAGGGGACTATCGATCGGCTCAATCAATATGCTCATAACCATCAGATACCTTTGGATTTTGAGGTTATGGTCATCGACAATACTTTTGATATTTTCATGAAAGGGCTAAAAGAAGAATATGATCAAGCAATCACCGAGTTCCTTAATCAAATCGTCAAAAAGGAAAAGAGAGTGATCTCTGTTGCCCAATTATCCATGGTCGATGCAGCCAGGCAAGTTGAAGACAGAGCAATTATTAATCCACTTGAAACACTTATATCTTCCGTTGTTAGCCAATTGAAAATCAACAACTAAGTACGTTTCTACCATCGTAGAGGCGTTTTTTTTCGTTTGAAAAAGAATTTAATAAAAAAGTGTTGACATGAAACTTTATTCGCATTACAATTATCTCGTATTCAAGATATTTTAATTTGAGATTAAATTAAAAGGAGGGAGCGA
>JAUZQA010000772.1 GCA_030705665.1 Bacillota bacterium | reverse complement strand
CTTAAGTTTCCAGGCACTAACTATAGGAGGGAAGTAATTTATTAAAAACAGTATGAACAAAAGTTGTTTAAACCAAACTGCTGTAACTGTGTTAAATTACCAACCAGCCCAATATTCCTACCTTGAAACCAAAAATTATTTCCCCAAAAGGCCAGTTGAAAGCGCAAACAAAATTTAAGACAAATGGGGAAAAATGTTGCAATTCGAAAAATGAAATCGACAGAGCTCTTCCATATTTCACTTTCAGATATAAATGTCTTTATATTTTTATGCAAGAAGACAAAATCTGTGCAAGTACCTTGAAAATTCGTTTGTATGGTCGTTATTTTAAATAGAAATGATAATATGGAGAAAAATGGTTGATGGTTTAAATGATTGGAGGCTGAATTGGAATGAATTTAATTGAAAAGGCTTTGCAGGTTGCCGCTAAGGCTCATGTTGATCAATTCCGTAAAAAGACAAATATTCCGTATATTACTCACCCGGTAGCGGTAGGGATGATCTTAATGAAAGCAGGGTATAATGATGAACTTATTGCTGCAGGTATTTTACATGATACCGTTGAAGACACACCACTTACCTTGAAAAATATAGAAGAAACTTTCGGGTCAAAGGTTGCCAGGATTGTTGAGGGCTGTTCGGAACCTGATAAAACCCTAGGTTGGGAAGACAGAAAAAAGCATACAATTGAGTATTTAAAGACAGCACCTCTTGAGATCCGTGTTGTTGCATGTGCAGACAAATTGCATAATATTCGATCAATCAGCGATGATTATGAACAAATTGGTGAAGAGGTTTGGACGAAATTTAAGCGGGGAAAGGAACAACAAAAATGGTACTACCAGAATGTGCTTGCAAGTCTGGGATTGCAATCTTCTTTTAATTTGCTAGAGGAATTAAAAATGGAAGTTAATCAGTTATTCAATGATTAGAATATAAAATGGGATCCTGTGAAAATCACAGGATCTTTTTTATTATTTGAAAATAATTAATTTTATACAAAAATCACTATATTTAAAAAATAATAAAAGATCCGTTTATATATCAATATGCGATTGTTTTCATCTAAATTATATATTGTTAATATGAATTAAATGAGTTAAAATGAGTTTATGTTATTTTAAGAAAGTTTCGGATAAAGAGTTTCCTATTTTAAAATACTTTTATTTAGGATACATATCTTTGTCTGTTTAAAGACTAAATAGATGGGGGAGAGACATAAATGAAAAAAATCAGTTTGGCGTGGCAAATTTTCATTGGTTTAATACTCGGTATCATTGTCGGTGCGGTTTTTTATGGTAATCCACATGTTGATCAAATTCTTACACCATTTGGTGCTATATTCTTACGATTAATTAAAATGATCGTTGTTCCGATTGTTATTTCATGTCTAGTCGTTGGGGTTGCTGGTGCAGGTGACATGAAATCATTAGGAAAGCTTGGCGGTAAAACGCTGATTTACTTTGAAATCATTACCACCATTGCAATTGTTGTCGGACTTTTAGTAGCCAATATGGTTCATCCTGGCACGGGGGTTGACCGTTCGCAACTTGTTAAATCTGATATGACTGCTTATGTAACAACAGAAAAAACAACAGAATCGCATTCGAAAATTGATACGTTTGTTAATATCGTACCGACTAACGTTGTGCAGGCATTTGCAAATGGCGATATGCTATCGATCATTTTCTTCTCTGTTATGTTTGGCCTTGGCGTTGCCGCAATCGGTGAAAAAGGTGAACCGATTTTGAAATTCTTTAGGGGTACGGCAGATGCAATGTTTTATGTTACCAACCAGATCATGAAGGTTGCCCCAATCGGTGTTTTTGCCTTAATCGGTGTTACCGTTTCTAAATTTGGTTTATCATCGCTTATTCCACTAGGAAAACTTGTTGTCACTGTTTACGGTGCGATGATCTTCTTTGTGATCGTTGTACTTGGAATTGTTGCCAAAATCGCAGGATATAATATCTTTAAACTTTTAGGTTACTTGAAAGACGAATTGATTTTAGGTTATTCCACTGCAAGTTCGGAAACTGTTCTTCCTAGAATTATGGAAAAAATG
>JAUZQA010000771.1 GCA_030705665.1 Bacillota bacterium | reverse complement strand
ACCTGTGGAGAATGGAGTTGTGTCCATTATATTGATAATAATGATTTCCACAGCCAAGACGAAGATTTTCATTGTGAAATGATTCTTCCACAATTAGAAAGTAGAATAAAACCATTTCAAGAAAAACAAATACCGATCAGAATATGGGCACATATAGAATGCAAAGAGCAAGATGATACTAAATTGATCAACTTTGAAAATAAAGCAGATGAATGTGTAAATTCCAATAAAGTGGTCTCGGTTTGCACCTATAATGGCAAGCAAATTTCAGCCTCTCTTCAAAATCACTTATGCAGAAATCACGACTACTTTATGACAGACTACCAACTGGTGAAATCCATTCTTTATAAAAAAAGACCAGCACTCTCCCCTTCCCTGGCGGAACAAACAGAACATAAAAAAATAGTGGCGCAGTTAAAAGCAACCAAGCATCAACTGAATTCCTTTATTATGCATAATTTAGATCCTATTTTGATCCTTGATATGGATGATAAGGTTGTCACCGTCAACCAAGCCTTCGAAAGAACCTTTGGCTGGTCTGCTGACGAAGTATTGGGTTTAAATGTGAATGAAGTACCAGCTATTCCTGATGAAAGAAAATTTGAGGTTAATCGGAATCGAAGCTTTCTTTTAGTAGGGGAAAGCCTTGAAGGATACGAGTCAATCAGAAAAACGAAGGCTGGCAATATCGTCAATGTGATGGTGTCCTGTTTCCCTTTGCGGGAAGAGGAGGACAAGGTTGCCGGCTGGGCCATTATGATTAGAGATATAACTGAACAAAAGCAGGCACAAGAGGTCCTAATTAAGACTGAAAAACTGTCAATCGCAGGCGAGTTAGCTGCCAGTATTGCTCATGAAATTCGCAATCCAATTACAACCGTAAAAGGATTTCTGCAGCTCTTGCAGGCTGGAACGACGGAAAAGTGGAACTACTATGACCTGATGACTTCTGAAATCAATCGGATTGAACTCATTCTGAGTGAGCTTTTGATGCTTGCTAAACCTCAAGTGAGTCATTTTCAACAAAGGAATGTAACCTTATTGATTCAGGATGTCGTGTCTTTATTGATACCTCAAGCGAATATGAATAATGTTTTGATCATAACTGAATTTGACTCAGACGAAGTCATTGTCAATTGTGAAGAAAACCAACTTAAGCAAGCTTTTATCAACTTTATAAAAAATGCAATTGACTCAATGCCTGCAGGAGGAAAAGTGGTCATCCAAATGGAAAGTAGCAATCAAGCGGAGCTGCTGATCCGCATCATTGATCAAGGCTACGGGATACCAGAACATATTCTTCCCAAACTGGGGCAGCCCTTTTACACGACAAAGGAAAAAGGCACAGGCCTAGGCTTAATGGTAAGCAAAAAAATTATTGAAAATCACCGAGGGTCCATTGCCATATACAGTAAAGAAAAAATGGGGACAACCATTGAGGTAAAACTTCCACTGAACCTGCAACAGTAAGTAAACATAAATTACCAGTCTGGTAAAAATTGTAAGTGTGGATTCTTCCCCTCCTCCGAAAAAATGTATGAGCAAGGGATGAATAGGAAGTGCATTCTGCCCGCTCTTTGAAAAAGTGAATAAGCACGGGAAGAATGATAAAGCTGGCTATAAGAAAGAGGCTTGATTTAGAACCAAGCCTCTTTTTTCTTTAGGTTACTTAACAGTGTTAATCTTACGACTTGGTCCCTTTTGCCACTGGATTCTCATCGTATGAAACCCAATCACTATAGCTTCCTGCATATAGCTTTACATTTTGAAAGCCGGCCATCTTTAAAGCAATGTAATTAGGTGCGGCTGTGACACCCGAGCCGCAGTACACGATAATCGGCTCCTTTTGATCCAGATCAGCAAATCTTTTTTTCTGTTCTTCCTTATTTTTAAATGAACCTTGTTCCAGACTCTCTGCCCAGAATTTATGGATCGCACCAGGGATGTGACCCGGTACTTTATCGATCGGTTCAATTTCACCTAAATAGCGCGCTTTATCTCTTGAATCTATTAAAATGGGAGATTCTTTCTTGTCAGCAACAATTTCCTTTACTTCATCATACGAAGCAAGCATCTCATT
>JAUZQA010000770.1 GCA_030705665.1 Bacillota bacterium | reverse complement strand
GGAAAGGATTCAATCGTTTCAATATAAATGGCATTTAGGATAAAAGGTTTCCCATTTAGTCGCGTCAGTTTTATCACGTTTTATTCAAGGGTCAACTCCCAATTGTTGACCCTGTTTCCTCCCTTGGCTATCGTTTTAAGTTTAGTAATTCCTGTAAAATCTCGTCGGAGGTAGTAATAATTTTTGTGTTTGCTTGGAAGCCGCGTTGTGCAGTGATCATATCTGTAAATTCCTCTGACAAATCTACATTGGACATTTCTAGTGTCCCTGCTGCAATCGTTCCGCGCCCTGTTCCCGGTATGTTAATATCGGGGGTTCCGGAGTTAATGGTCTCTTGAAAAAGGTTACCTCCTTCACGGTTCAGTCCAGAAGCATTGCTGAATTTAGCCAATGCCAATTGGCCAAGAACTTTAATTAGTCCATTTGAATACACTCCATTAATCTCACCATTTGAACCCACACTAAAGCTTTCCAAACTTCCTTGTTGGTAGCCATCCGGAGTTACTTGAGCTGTTGAAGGGCCAGCCTGTTGTGTAAGATTAGAAAAGTCGAGATTGGCAAGTAATTGACTTTCATCCACTCCACTGGTAGAAGTGTCGTCTACCATGCCTGATGGGATCGCAACTCGCTCCCCTGCTTTTATTGCATCTGTTGAAACAACTTTCCCATTAGCATCAAAACTCAAAGAATAATTTGGTTTAGTCGCTGCAGTTACGTCAAACCTCCACGTTCCTGCAGGAGTCGCTGAAGATGGCTTTGTTAAATTTGATAAATCAATCTCCAATCCATCCTTTGTATATCTATTGCTGCTCGATATGCTTGCAGCTGGGATAGCTTGAGGACCATTGCCATCACCTATGTCAATTGTATAATTAGAGTTTGGTGATGTCGGTGTATCATTATAACTAATTGTCCAAGTGTGTTTAGAACCATCTGCAGGACCTGTGTAATCTTGCGGATTCGTAACGACAATATCTCCTGTTATATTGGTGCTTGGAGCTGTGGTAACTGTTCCTACCTCAGAAGTTTTTGGCTGATTATTGATGAAGACTCCCCAATTATTCGAATCCATTTTTTTAAAATAAATCGTTGAGTTTTGCGGAGAGCCATTTTCATCGATCGTTTGAATTTGCTGGGTGTAAACTGTCCCATTATTTGAGTCAGCTGATAAATTGCCTGAAAATTTAAGATTACTTGTCACAACTGACGGCAATACACCATTTACATTGACATTGATATCTCCCAATTTATTGGATACTACTCCGTTACTAACCGGATACGCCTGCACTTTTAATCCGGCTGAATTCACTAGTGTTCCATTATTATCTAAATAAAAGTTCCCTGCACGAGTGTAGAACTGCTGATCGCCCTGCTTGACGATAAAATACCCATCTCCCGAAACGGCAAGGTCAAGAGTACGTCCTGTCGTTTGCATACTACCTGCTGTATCGATGGTGTCAATTGAACCAAGCGATGAACCCAAACCAACCTCCATAGGATTTGTTCCACCACGTCCATTCTGGGCAGCACTTGCACCGGAAATCATTTGGTTCATTGCGTCCTTAAAAGAAACCCGTTCCTTTTTATACCCGTACGTATTGACATTCGCAATATTATTTCCAATTGTATCCAACTTAGTTTGAAAGTTCTTCATACCGCTAATTCCAGAGTACATTGAACGAAGCATGTGTTTTTCTCCCTTCTTTATAGCTGCATCAGTCGGTCCGCAGCTATTGGCCTCCAATGAATGGTCCAGCCACTGGTTTATTCTAAAACAATCGTTCCATTAATATTTGTGAAAATTTGCGAGGCTGCTTCCTCCCTGTTTAAAGCTGTAATGACCGTTTTATTTTTTGCACTGATAATCAATGCAGCGTCAGGCAGAAGAACCAAAGAGTCTGTTACCCCAAGCTTCCCGGCTTCAGAAACCTTTTCTTCGATTTTTTTCCAGTCTTCATTTGAAATTTGGATATTTCTTTGCTTTAATCGCTCTTGTGCATGCTTAGATACCACTAATTTAGATGTTGATTGGATTGCTGCTTGCAATTGTGCAGAAAAGGATTCCTTATGAATTTGCTTTCCTT
>JAUZQA010000077.1 GCA_030705665.1 Bacillota bacterium | reverse complement strand
CCATAATGGCAAGGACAGAAAAATTGATTAGGGTAGTCCTTATTTTTATTCCATCCAACTGTACAGCCTAGATGTTTACAAACAGGTGAAAGTGCAATAATCTGGTTCGTCTTTTTATCCTTATAGACCCAAGCTGTGTTAGTCACATCAGACTCATACCAAGCATCTTTTTGCTTGAAAGTGAAATCGACGCGAACCGGTTCGTCTGTTAGTTCTGAAACCTTTTTATTGGTTGCAATAAAGTTTCCTCCAGCATCAGCCTTTAAAACAGGATCAACAGCAAAACGAACCATTGGCATTAACATCCCAGCGGCCATAAATCCCCCTACACCAGTCAATGTGTAGCTTAAGAATTGGCGCCTTGAAACTCGTTCCTTACTCATGCTTTCCCCCCTCTTTAAGATTTAAAGTCCGGCGGACACAAAATAATCTAATAAAACTAGGACATAATCATGATATATCAATCTTTAATGAAGGTCAACATCATGCCAAATAAGGTAAGGATAGGTATTTCACTCAATATCCTGCCATTTTCGACTGAAAATGGCAAAAATCTGCTGAACCTGACTCTCTACAATGGAGATTTTTTGTGAATCCTCCAAATTCCCCAACGGAATTGCCGGAATCCAAATTAATGAATCTTCAAATTTATTTTCACAGGCTTTCCATTCACTATCACATGTTATTAGAAAGATATGTTTTAATTGATTATTTTTTATTGCCGAAACCCAATTTTCCAGTTCACCATACCTCATTCCATCTTTCTGATCGGTTAAATAAGTAAATGGCGGTAATAAGAGGATTCTTCCAGTCAGTTGTCTTTCAAGTAAAGCAGTTACCAAGGTAATAAATTCAGACATGGCTGCAGCCTGCTTCATTTCCGTACCGAATGCCACAGGGATTAAAGGAATGACAGCTGTGTCGATATATTCCTGAGCTTTTTGAAATTGTTCAATATCATGAGATACCCATTTCATTATTGATCACTCCAAGCACTTTAGATTCCAATCTATCATACCAGTAAAATCAAACAAAAAAAAATAGCAGCTTGCTTAATGTAAGCTGCCATTTTTTTCTGATACCTTTAATTGATTTAACTTTTTCGTTAAAATTTGAAATGCCTCCCTGTCTTGTTTATCCAGGGCCTCATCAATTAAATGGAGCAGCTTTTCATGCTGAAAACGTTCTATACTAAAATTTAGAAATTCCTCGGCGATTAATCCGTCCTTTTCATTTACCTGCAGATGGTTGGGCATAAATGGATTTTCTTCAAGAACGGCCGCATATTGATGTTTTTGATTAGAAGCATGAAAATTAAGTTGAATGTAAATATCCTCATCTCGGTTTAAACGGATATCATGGAAGGATTTTTCCGCATCAGTTGTCATTACATTTTCTTTGTAAAAGCGGAAAGGTACCTTATCCACACAATGGGTTGACATGATTAAACCTCTTGGGCAGTATTGTGCTTGCTCGACAAAATGAACCTTTTCCATTAATTGATCGTGGCTCATTAAGTAATTTAAAATCCAAACACATTCCCGGCGCTTAAGTTGATAATGATTTAAAAACCAGCGAATAAAGTCCTTTTTCTCGTTGACAGAAACAGGGGTTGCCATAGTAAATTCCCTCCTCTGTATTTAAGCTTCTTTAATTTTCTATGTCAGTTAATCGTTCAAGCAAATCATGATATTCTTCATTTGAAGGATTATTTTTTAATAGTTGTTTAAAAATTTCGGCAGCTCTATCACTTTTTCCTTCTTCAATTAAAAAATATCCGAAATCCGACAAAAATGATTCATCTTCTTTGAAAAAAGGATAGGCACTTTCATATTTTTCCATTGCTCTTTCATAGTCCTCAAGTTTTTCATAAGCAAATGCAGCATCCCAAAGCAATTGCGGCTCGTTTTCCTCTTGAATATCCATTGTATTTAAAAGCTCAATTACTAGATCGAATTTTTCCTGTTTAATTAACAATGTATCCAGGTTTATAGCGGCTTCCGTAAAGCCAGGATCCAAGACCAGCGCCTCACGTAAGTACTTTTCCGCCTCCTCCTCCCTGCCCAGTTTTAAAGCTAGCTTCCCACCGTAAAATAACAATTCTTTATTAAAATCATCATGTTTAATCCCTTGTTGGACAACATCAATACTGTTTTCTAATTCTTCTTCTCTTTCATAGGCTTCTGCTAAAGGCAAATAAAGGGAATTGTATTCTGGATCGAGTTCTTTTAATTCAAGGAATTTTTCGATGGCTGTTCGATTAAATCCCCCCTGAAGGGCTGTAAAAGCATATCCAAACAGGGTATTAATTTCTAACCTTTCAGAAAGAGATTTTTCATAATAAGGAAGGGCCTCTTCAAACGCTCCAGACGCGCTTAAAAGGTCAGCAATTCGCTGATTAATATTAACACCAGCAATGTCACTTTGCTCCTTTAAAACGGCCGTATAGGCCTGCAGGGCTGAAGTAATTTCACCCTGTTCACTGTATAGCTCACCTAATGCAAAATCAATAACAATTTCCTCCGGCATGATCGCCTTTGCTTTTAGCAGTTTTCCTTCACAAACTTCGTATAATCCTTGAATTTGATATAAGTCAGCTAGTAACAGCAATGACTGACCAAAGCTCGGATCCGTTTCGGAAATTCTTTCAAGCATGAGAGTAGCCTGTTCTTCATTACCTGCTTCGATTAAAACCTCAGCTAATAAGACAAGAAGTTCACCTTCATCCGGATAAATCTCCAATAGATCTTCAAATAACCTTTTAGCTTCCTCCAAAAATCCCAGCTGAAATAACTCTTCACCAAGGAGGTATTTTTCATCATGTGTACCGAGAGTTAATACTTCATTATATTCACTTTCCGCTTGCTTATGTTGACCATTTTCGAGCATCGTTAATATTTTTTTTATTCTATCCATTTTGTCCTCTTCCTCAAACTACTTGTTCGCTTTTAGTAATCATTTGAAAAATATGATTGGGAATTCACTTTAACATACTCCCCAATTCCTGTCTTTTATAGTACTTTTTCCTTTATGTATGGACAGTAAATTCAAGTATAACCCTATGATAAAGAAATAATTGCATTGCATCAAGATTCTTGTTTTCTCTATTATTAAATTTAGATTTTCCCTTCGCATCAGAAAAAGCCGCATGGCTGCGGCTTTATGCTTGTAATTGATTTAAATGGGTAAAAAAGTTAGGATATGAAACGGAAATAGCACTTGGGTTTTCCAGTTTTACTTCTTCACTGCAAATTGCTGCTGCAATGGCCAGCATCATGCCAATACGATGATCACCATGACTGGAAACCATTCCTCCTTGGAGATTGGATTTTCCATTAATAATCATCCCGTCATCAGTCGCAACAATATTTGCACCCAGCTTTTTCAATTCATTAACAACAGTATCGATCCGATTTGTTTCCTTTACCTTTAATTCTTGTGCATCTTTAATAATAGTTGTACCTTCTGCTTGTGTAGCAAGTAAAGCAATTATTGGAATTTCATCGATTAAACGCGGAATTAAATCTCCTTCAATAATCGTCCCTTTTAGCTGAGAAGTTTTTATTAGAAGATCCCCAAAAGGTTCAAAGGCCTGGTCCTCACTCTTTAATATCTGAATGTCAGCACCCATTTTTTTCATTACATCAATAATGCCCGTTCTTGTTGGATTAAGGCCGACATTTTTTAAGGTGACCTCACTGTTCGGGATAATCGCACCAGCTACAAGGAAAAATGCGGCAGAAGAAATATCACCAGGAACATGTACATGTGTCCCAGATAATTTTTGTCCACCTTTTATCGTAATTTTCCCATTTTCTTTTTGGATTTCTCCGCCAAAATGGCGAATCATTCTTTCCGTATGGTCTCGTGATTCCGCTTTTTCTACAATCGTCGTCTCTCCAGGCGCTTGAAGCCCAGCAAATAAAAGGGAAGATTTAACCTGTGCACTTGCCACTGGCATTTGATAGGTAATCGGTTTTAAATTTCCACCACGTATCGCAATCGGGGTGTACTCACCATTTTTTCTTCCTTCAATCTGGGCACCCATTTCCCTTAATGGTACCGTCACCCTTGTCATTGGCCGTTTTCCAATAGAATGATCGCCTTGTAATGCAGCAAAAAATGGCCTTCCAGATAAAATTCCCAACATTAAGCGGATTGTTGTTCCTGAATTACCAACATCAAGGAATTCAATTGGCTCGATAAGTCCATCCAGGCCTTTTCCAATAATTCGAAGTTCGTTATCATTTTCTTCAATTTGAACGCCAAGCTTACGAAAACAGGAAATCGTGCTTAAACAATCATCCCCAGGTAAAAAATTCGTCACAGTGGTCACACCTTCAGATATGGCACCAAACATGACCGAACGATGGGAAATAGATTTATCACCGGGTACCGCTAAACTGCCTGATAAACCTTTTATATTAATAGCTAATTTTAATGGATCCACATCATCACCTCTTCCACAGATGTCAGTTTAGGATATAATGAATGTCGCGTAATCTGTATATGAGAGAATACAATTCTCTGCTCTTAGCCGATCCTCTTCGGTTTGAAAGCTAATCGCCAAGACCCCATATACATCTTCACGTGTTTCATGAATTCGAATGTTTGTTATACTAATTCTTTCTTGTGCTAAATAGCCCGTAATTTCAGAAATCACACCTGGAACATCGGGAATATCTACAAATAAATCATAAAAAGCGGGTATTGCCCCTTTTTCTTTTACAGGAAGATTGTCACGGTATTGTTTAGCATCGTTAAAATAATTAAAAATTTCTTTGCTGTTTTCTTTTTCTAATAATGATTTTATTCTCACCATTTCTTCTTGCCATGTTTCAAGGAGATCTAATAAGACTTCTTTGTTTTGCAGCAAGATATCGCGCCACATTTCTGGACTGCTCGAGGCTATACGAGTAATATCCCTAAAGCCTCCTGCTGCAAGTCTTGGGATTAAGGTCCGTGATTCAGCCAGCTTTTCAGTTTGACGGACAATGGATGCAGCGATGATGTGAGGAAAATGACTGACAATCCCAGTTAAATAATCATGTTCATTTGGAGAAATAGTTAAAAACTTAGCTTTTGTTCCTTTTAGCCATGTTTTTAACGCCTCAACTTTAGACTCAGGAATTTGATCATTTGGCGTCAATAAATAAAAAGCATTTTCAAAAAGAATATCTTTTGCCGCCGTAACCCCGCTTTTATGAGAACCTGCCATTGGATGCCCGCCTATAAAAGACCAGCCCTTGTTTACAAGCAGGTTTGCCGCATGAACAACCTTTTGTTTTGTACTTCCGGTGTCAGTAATTATAACGTCTTTTTTTAGCTGGAGTTCGGCAAGCAAACCTATAATCTTTTTAGTTTGATTAACCGGTGTGGATATAATTATTAAATCAGCATCCACAGCGCCTTCCTTGATCGTTTCCGCAAAATCATCAATAACCTCAAGCGCTTTTGCCAGTCTTGCTTGCTCGCTATTTACATCAAAACCAATAATGGTAGCTTCCTTATGCTCTTTTTTGATACACAAAGCTAAGGAACCGCCAATTAATCCTAATCCAATAACAAAAACACGGCCTTTCAACAATATGTCCCCCTAATTAAGAAAAGCTCAAAAGCGCACGGTTAGCGAAGGAAACTAGTTGCTGTGCGCAAGAGCTAAACAGATAATCTTTAAAATTTTTTATTATTATTCTGCTAAAAATTGGCCTATTGCCTCAAGAAGCCCCTCATTTTCTTCATAGGAACCTACAGTGATGCGAACAGAGGTTGGAAAGCCAAGTGCCTTTCCTGAGCGTACAATATATCCTTTTTGCAGCAAGTACTGGAATAGCCGATCCCCATCCACTTTAAAGTCAACTAGAAGAAAATTCCCTTGCGACGCATAATACGAAAGATTATGAGCATCAAAAAATTGGTAATATTGCTCAAGACCCTGCCGATTTGTTTGTCTGCACTGCTGAACAAATTCCTGATCGTTAATCGCTGCTGCCGCTGCAAGCTGACCAATTGTACTGACGTTAAATGGCTCTCTAGCAGGTTCAAGTGCTTTAATTATATTGGGATTTGCAATTCCATATCCAATTCTTAGTGATGCAAGACCATAAATTTTTGAAAATGTACGTAAAACAATCAAGTTGGCAAAACGTCTTGTCAAACCTATTGATTCATAATAGTCTTCAGCCACTACATACTCAAAATAGGCTTCATCAAGTACTACTAATGTCTCTTGAGGCACCTTCTCAAGAAATGCAATTAACTCCTGCTCAGGTATATATGTACCGGTAGGATTATTTGGGCTGCACAGCCAAACGATATTGGTATTTTCATCAATAGCAGCAAGCATTCCATCCAGGTCATGGTTTCCATTTTTTAATGGCACTTCAATGATCCTAGCTCCTTCAATTACAGCATTGTGCCGATATTGGGAAAAAGTAGGTTCGGCCATAACAGTATTCGAACTTGGGTCAAGCAGTGCCCTTGAAATAATTTGGATTAAATTATCTGATCCATTACCAAAAATTAGTTCTTCTGGTTTTACTTGATAGTGATTAGCAACTGCTTCTCTTAAATAGGTTGCATAACCATCAGGATAGATTGCAAGACTTTGCCCGTTTTCCTGAATTGCTGCTAAAGCCTTTTGTGAACAGCCGAAAGGATTTTCATTTGAAGCTAACTTAACAATTCTCTCAAGGTTAAATTCTTTTTTGACCGAATCAATCGATTTACCTGGCTTATATGGAGTTAATGTTAAAAGCTGTTCTTTCCATCTCATTTTTCATTCACCTCATTACAACGTTTCACTCTGTTATGCTAATGGTTTAAAGTGATAAAGAACATTATTATTTTATCACATTTTAACTTATAGATTTTATTTTTTTATTTTTCTAAATCCGGTCTAAGTATATGTGCTTCGCGTAAATAAACGTGATGGATTTCAGTTTGATTCTTATCCGTATTTAGGTGCAGCATAACTCTTATACACATTTTTAATGAATTTGGCACAGGCATTTCACGCATACACATAACGGGGACGTATTGCCAGCCTTCTATTTGACGCATTCCTTTTGCAGGAAAACCGGCATCAAGATCTTCGGTAGTTGAAATAAAAACGGAAGCAACATCACTTGGATTTATTTCATTTTTTTCAATCATTTTTATAAATAGTTCTTCTGCAGCATTCAAAATTTCCGTTTCTATATTGCTCTTTACGGTAGTTGCTCCTCTTACCCCTCTGATCACTTTATTCGCCCCCTTTTTCACTAAAATTGTTTAATGAACTTAGTAAAGTTATATCTGAAATTTCCTTTAACACCGGTACTCCCACTTTTTCAAGAAGGACAAAGTGAACGGATTCTCCAATGGATTTTTTATCTTGCTTCATTTTCTCAAGCAGCCGTTCATTGGAAGCTTGGGATGGGATTTGTGTTTGATACCCCAGTTTTTGTACCCATCCAATAAATTCATCAAGATCGAAAGTAAGCCCTAATAACTTTTTGCTAAGATCTAAGGCATATATCATACCAATCAAAACAGCTTCCCCATGGGTAATGTTTCCAAAACCCATTTCTGATTCAATAGCGTGTGCAAGGGTATGACCAAAATTCAAGTAAGCTCTAATCCCAGTTTCTTTTTCATCCTTAGAAACAAACTCTCTTTTAACTTTTACACCTTTTGTAAGTGCGTAATGTAATTGGTCTGAGTTTAATGTTTGAAGATCATTTACGTTGGTTACCAGCCATGAATAGAACTCATTGTCGTGGATTAATGCATGCTTGATTACTTCAGCAAAGCCTGAGCGAACTTCTGCAGTTGGTAAAGTCGTTAATAAATCCAAATCATAGAAAACAGCTTCTGGTTGATAAAAAGCGCCAATCATATTTTTTCCTAATGGATGATTGATGGCAACTTTCCCTCCAACGGCGCTATCGTGAGCGAGAATGGTAGTAGGAATTTGAATGAATGGAATACCTCTCATAAATGAAGAAGCAACAAATCCGCTTAAATCACCAACCGCCCCGCCTCCAAGAGATAGGATGACCGATTTGCGATCCAGGTGATTTTCAAGTGCTGTTGATAATGCCTGGTAATATACTTCAAATGTCTTAGCCTTTTCCCCGCCTGGAGCTACAAAAACAATTGGTTTGAACTCATCCAATCTATCTGTCAATTTTGATAAATGGATTTTTGCAACATTCTCATCTGTAATAATCAGGATTTTCGTTAATTTTTGAAAATGACTTGATAAAAAGGAAGTAATTTCCGCGAGTACACCCTCACCAATCATAACTTGATAAGTTTTTGAATCTGTTTGGATTAGGATCTTTTCCATTAGAAATCCCTCGCAACTTGTCTTTGCCGATCTATTTCATCTTTAAAGGCTGCAAAGCGGTCACTATTAAATTGTTCAACAAGTGCTGCAGCCAGTTCCCAAGCAACAACTGCTTCCGCAACAACCGCCGCAGCCGGCACCGCACAGCTATCAGAACGCTCAATGCTTGCCGAAAATGGCTCTTTCGAATCAATATCAACACTTTGAAGCGGCTTATATAGAGTAGGTATTGGTTTCATTACTCCTCTTACAACTACAGGCATACCGGTCGTCATTCCGCCTTCAAAACCGCCAAGTCGATTCGTTTTCCGATAGTATCCTCTTTCTTTATCCCAAGCTATTTCATCGTGAACTTCACTGCCGGGCTTACTTGCTGCTTCAAAACCAATGCCAAATTCGACTCCTTTAAAAGCATTGATGCTTATAATGGCAGCCGCAATTTTCGCATCTAATTTGCGGTCATAGTGGACATAACTTCCCACTCCAGCAGGCATACCTGCTGCCACTACTTCCACAATCCCACCGATTGAATCCCCATTTTCCTTCGCATGATCAATTGCTTCCATCATTTTAGTTTCTACATTCGGATCTGCACAACGGACTGGTGATTTTTCAGCACGATCTTTTAATTCCTCTAAAGTCAATGAAGGATCCACATTCGCTTTTACTCCGCCAATTTCAACCACGTGGGAAACTACGTCTATTCCAACTAAGGAAAGTAACTTTTTAGCTGCAGCTCCGGCAGCTACTCTGACTGTTGTTTCACGGGCAGAAGATCGTTCAAGAACGTTTCTCATATCACGGTGTCCATATTTTATTGCCCCATTTAAATCTGCGTGACCTGGACGAGGTCTTGTTATTTTCCGCTTTATTTCGTCTTCGGAAACATCTGTCAAAGGTTCAGGTCCCATAATCGATGTCCAGTGCTTCCAATCATTATTCTCGACTACTAAACAAATTGGGGAGCCAAGTGTTTGACCATGGCGAACTCCTGATAAAATTTCAACAGTATCTTTTTCAATTTGCATTCTTCTTCCACGGCCGTACCCTTTTTGCCTTCTTGCTAAATCGGTGTTAATATCTTCAGCCAAAAGCGGCATTCCAGCAGGTAAACCTTCTAAAATTGTTGTTAATTGCGGTCCATGTGATTCTCCCGCTGTTAAATATCTCATATCCTTTCCCCCTTCAACTCATTAAAGAATATTTTGTATCAATATAACATATGAGCATCAATAAACATAGCAAAATTGTTCAAAATATTATAATTTTATGCCATTTTTCGACTTTATCCATTTTTAGATTTGACTAATTTTTCATTACTTCATGCAAAAAAGGGCCACATTGGCCCTGAACTTTAGATTTTTTGATAAAAGAAGGTTTCTTGCGTTTTTAAATCATAGAGGCCGGGATTGAAAATTTGCTCAGTGCTGCCTACAAATAAAATTCCATCCTTTTTTAACGAAGAACTAAATTTTTGATATAATTGATTTTTTGCTTCATCAGTAAAATAAATAAGCACATTCCTGCATATAATTAAGTCATATTGACCGTCATAGGGGTCTGCCAACAAGTTGTGTTTTTTAAAGGTAACCATTTTCTTTATTTCACTACACATATAATAATAATCACCTTGTTGATTAAAAAACTTTTGTTTTAATCTTTCGGGAACCTCAGTAACCGACTTTTCGGAATAAACAGCGGTTTTCGCCCGAGCTAAGGCATTTTCATCAATATCAGTCGCTAGAATACGAATATCAGAATGAGGAAATAGAACTGTTGCAATCATTGCTATGGTGTATGCCTCTTCACCTGTAGAACAGGCAGCACTCCAAATTTTAGGGTGCTTATTGTTTTTTAGAATTTGTGGCATGATTTTTGTTTCAAGTATTTCCCAGCGTTTATAGTTTCTGAAAAATTCTGAGACATTAATTGTCAATCGATCTAAGAATTGATTTAAGAGATCTTGGTTCCTATTTATTTCTTTATAAAAGTCTTGGAATGATGAATATCCTTTTTTCTCATATAGAGATTTTAGTCTTCGCTTCATTTGAACTTCTTTGTAGAGGGAAAGGTCAATACCGGTTTTCCTTTTAATTTGGAATATAAATTGTTCGTAACCATCCGACATCTTTACCAAACACCTCATTCTTCTTCTCACCGATTACTGTTGATTTTTGAAAGCGCGTGCAAAAACAGCACTCGTAAATTTTACAAGTGCTGTTTCAAAAAATTTAATAAATCCATTCGTTTATTAATTTGGAATAATCAACCAACCCTGCATCCTTGAAAAAGAGGCCAATTTCACGTTCCGCACTTGCTGGAGAATCGGATCCATGAATGACGTTTTTACCAACTGTTACCCCAAAGTCCCCACGGATTGTACCTGGTGCCGCATCCTTTGGATTCGTTGCCCCCATCATTTGTCTAGCAGTAGCAATGACATTTTCACCTTGCCATACCATTGCAAAAACTGGTCCAGATGTAATAAAATCCACTAATTCACCGAAAAAAGGTCTTTCCTTGTGTTCTCCATAATGTTCTTCTGCAAGTTCATTTGGAATTTGCATTAATTTAGCAGCAGCCAATTGAAAACCTTTTTTTTCAAATCGAGATACAATCTCTCCAATTAAATTGCGTTGCACACCATCTGGTTTAACCATTAAAAATGTTTTTTCCATTAATTCCACCCCTAACCCTTTATGTAAATGGATTGTTAACAATCCACGAAAATATTACCATTGTTTTGAAAGTTTCGCAACTTTTCCAAAAAGAGTGAATTAGATGGAAATTTAAGATTTTCTTTTTCCAATATACCTTGCAATATCCTGCAACGCTTTTTTGGCACGGTTTCCCGGAAGTTCATTCAAGAGCTTTAGTGCTTTATCAAGATACAGATCACTTAGCGCAATGGACCTTTCAATTGCACCTGACTGCTTGATAAGAGTAATTATTTTTTCAATTTGTTCGGGTTTTATGTTTTGGTTTACTTTTTCAATCTCAGCACGGATTTTTT
>JAUZQA010000769.1 GCA_030705665.1 Bacillota bacterium | reverse complement strand
TGGAACCGATTTGTAAGTTCCTTGATTAAGATTTTTCTTTTTGATTCATATTTATGATTCATCATTTTTACATGCTTTGCATATTCACCGCTCTTAATAAAATAATGTAAGCTATATAACATGGTAGAATTTCCACTCTGCATTGAATCAGCATGAACCCTAAGATACTCTCTTAAAAGTTCGGGTGGCAGCACCATGTAACTGATCCGTAATCCTGGCAGCATCGTTTTGGAAAAGGTACCCATATAAATAACACGGTGGTTCCTATCTAAACTTTGTAAGGATGGAATACTTCCTGTTTCATATTTAAATTCACTGTCGTAATCATCCTCGATAATGTACTTGTCATCTCCCTGTGCCGCCCAATTCAAAAGCTCGATTCGTCTTGAAATAGGCATGATTCTTCCAGTGGGAAACTGGTGGGAGGGTGTAACATAAACAAAATTGGCCCTGGAAGCTTTAATTTCCGCCATATTAATTCCCTGTTCATCTAAAGAAATAGGCAGTACTTCAAATTTCATCCTTCTCACTAAATTATGAATTCTTGCATATCCGGGGTTTTCCATAGCAAATACAGTACCATATGTTTGCATCATCATTAGCTGCTGCACTAATAATTGGGTTCCTGCACTGATAACTATTTGTTCAGGCTCACATACAACGCCCCGAGTAAAGCCGATCATTTGGCAAATCGTTTTCCGTAAAATATAGGGACCTTGGGGATGCATCATATCCGATAAATTATTTTGATAGGATTCAATCGCTGTTTGCTCACACTTCAACCATTTCTTGAATGGAAAAGTGGAGCTATCCGAGGTCATATGTGACAAGGAAAGCCAACCGTTTTTTTCCGTAAATGTTTCTTTTAAATCACTTGGCAGATTATTTTGTGAAAGGTTATTGTTTTCAATAAACTTTGTAATCGTCTCTACGAAGTACCCCTTTCTTTCAATCGTGTATATATACCCCTCAGCAAGCAGTTGTTCATAGGCATTGGTTACCGAATTAATACTAATATCCAATTGTTCAGCAAGCGTTCTTTTTGAAGGTAATTTCTCATTCGCTTTGAGCTGCCCTTCCAAGATAATTTCTTTTAATCTCTCATAAAGCTGATGGTAGAGAAAGTTGGCGTCTTTGTTCTTATCAATTGTTAACAGCATGATCAACCATCCTCTTTGTAATCTGGTACCATAATTTTTCGATTATTGGTACTATTCATTATATCAGAATATGGCATAATGATTAAAAATAAAACTATACAAAAGGGTGATGGATAATGACAACTACCTATGAAGCATCAACTAAAGAGCTTCAAGAAATGAGACAAAAATATGTAGCAAAAGGCGTAAGCAATGGGAATCTAAACATTGCGAAGTATGCTCATAGTGCTACAGTAGTTGACTTGGATGGCAGGGAGTGGATTGATTTTGCTGGCGCGATTGGTACTTTAAATGTCGGCCATACACACCCAAAAGTAACTGAAGCTGTTAAAAACCAAGTAGAGAAATTTTTACATCCTGGTTTTAATGTCATGATGTATGAAGGATATATTCGTCTAGCCAAAAAGTTATGTGAAATTACCCCTGGGGACTTTGATAAGCAAGCTATTTTATTGAACTCAGGAGCGGAAGCTGTTGAAAACGCTATTAAAATTGCCCGCCGCTATACAGGAAGGCCTGCTGTTGTTTCTTTTGTTCGCGGTTATCATGGAAGAACAAACCTAACCATGGGAATGACAAGTAAAGTAAAACCATATAAATTTGGATTTGGACCATTTGCGCCTGAAATCTATCAAGCTCCATATCCATATGTCTATCGTAAAACAGCTGGAATGACAGAAGAAGAATACGTTGACCAAGTTATTCAGGAATTTAAAGATTTCTTTCTTGCTACTGTAGCTCCTGAAATGGTTGCCTGTGTCGTAATGGAGCCGATTCAAGGGGAAGGCGGATTTGTCATTCCTCCGAAAAAGTTTGTTCAGGCTGTCAGCGAATTCTGTAAGGAAAATGGCATTGTCTTTGTTTCAGATGAAATTCAAACAGGTTTTGGCCGTACCGGGAAAATGTTTGCGATTGAACATTTCGATGTCGTGCCGGATT
>JAUZQA010000768.1 GCA_030705665.1 Bacillota bacterium | reverse complement strand
TTTTCGACGATTTTCATCGATTGAAGAATCGGGACTGAACTAGCAAATAATGAACTCATTGTCCGCATCATTCTCGCGATTACCGCCTTTTGCATCATCTTCCCAAAGATCGGCATCCTCAGCATCAGATAATCTAAATAATATTTTGTCTCTGGTTTACTCCGTAAAACCGATACTAGAGCATACATTCCAATAACAATTAGTACAAATATCCACCAAAATTTTTGCATAAAGCCACTGGCAGAAAGAACAAATCTCGTTATTGCAGGAAGTTGGCTTCCCATATCCGCAAACATCTTCACAAACGTCGGAACTACCCCAACTAATAAAAAGATAACGACCGCTATTGCAATTAGTCCCACTACAGCTGGGTAAGTTAAAGCACCAACAATTTTTTGCCTGGTAAAATGCTGCTTTTCAAAATGCTCGGCAAGGCGCTCAAGCGTTTCATCCATATTACCGCCTGCTTCCCCTGCCCGAACCATATTCACAAACATTGGGGTAAAAATCTTTGGAAATTTCCCAACCGACGCCGAGAGTGGATTCCCTTCACGTAACTCTTGTTCTATTGCAGGCAGTGCTTTTTTTAAACCCTTACTCTCTGTCTGAGCTGCTAAAATACCGGTTGCATCAACAACAGTTACTCCTGCCTTTAATAACGTTGCAAATTGCCTTAGATAGATGACAAAATGCTGGAGTTTAACTGGATTGCCTATTACAATATCCTTGGTAAAAAAAGTTTCAGGAATCTCGGTAATATCAATGACACGAATTCCATCTTCTTTTAAATTCAGCACTGCCTCTCGCATGCTGGTTGCGTTAACGGTGCCCTGCCGTCTACCTTTGCGGTCCCTACCTGCATACTTAAATCTCGCCATTTACACAAATTTCTCCTGTAAATAAGATTCTGCGGCTTTTCTTTCAATCAAGCCTCTGCTGATTAAATCATTAATACTTGACTCTAGTGTATGCATGCCCTGGGCTCGGGATGTTTGCATAACACTGGCAATTTGGTGGATCTTTTCATTACGGATCAAGTTGCCGATCGCTGGATTATTAATCATAATCTCGGTGGCAGCAATTCGGCCAGGTTTATCAAGCCTTGGAAACAGCCTCTGTGAAATTATTCCCACTAAAACAGTGGCAAGTTGCACCCGAATTTGCGGCTGCTGTGCCGGTGAAAAAACGTCAATGATCCGGTTAATTGTGTCCGGGGCACCCGATGTATGCAATGTCCCTAAAACAAGGTGGCCGGTTTCCGCTGCTGTGATCGCTGTTTGAATCGTTTCTAAATCACGCATCTCTCCAACAAGAATGACATCTGGGTCCTGACGAAGAGCAGCCCGAAGGCCATTGGCAAAGGTCTTTGTATCAAACCCAATTTCACGCTGGTCAATGACACAGGTTCCGTGACGATGCAGATATTCAACCGGGTCTTCTAGTGTGATAATATGATGACGCATTGTTTTATTCATAAAATCAATCATTGAAGCAAGCGTTGTCGATTTACCGCTTCCCGTAGGTCCGGTCACAAGAATCAACCCCTGCGGCTTTTCAATAATTTTTGACAGCACATCCGGTAAATCCAGTTCGGCAAGCGATGGAATTTTCGATGGTACAATCCGAATCGACATCGATACGCTTGTCCGCTGGTGATAGGCATTGACACGAAAGCGTGAAATGTGTGGGAGACCGTAGGAAAAATCGAGCTCCCCACTCTCTTTAAAGGTATTCCAGGATGTTTCAGGAATAATCGCTCTTGCCATTCCTTCTGTATCAGCAGGTTTTAGAACCTCTTTGCCATATCTTTTTAACTCACCATTGATACGCATAACTGGAGGGACACCGACTGATAAATGCAAGTCAGAGGCTTTTAATTCAAAAGCTGCCCGCAATAACAAATCAATTTTTTCTTTCATGCTTATTACACTCCTACTCCAAGATTGCTACGCGTAAAACCTCTTCAGTTGTTGTCAAACCTTGCTTTACTTTTAATAAGCCATCATCAATAAGGAAAATCGTTTTGTTCATGATGGCAATTTCCTTTAACTTCTGCAAAGATTCACCATCCATGATAACTTTTCGCATCTCATCATTGAG
>JAUZQA010000767.1 GCA_030705665.1 Bacillota bacterium | reverse complement strand
TCCATGGATATTATGGGAATTAAAAAAGAGGAATTAATAGATGGTGTCGACATTGGAGGAGTTGCCACATACCTTGGAGACGCTGAACAATCTGGACTTAATTTGTTTATTTAATACAAAATCAACAATCTTCGGGTTGTATTAGGCAGGCTTAAAAAACAACCAGCTCCAAAAGGAGCTGGTTTTGTTAGCACTAAATTCATTAACCACTTTACCAAGTTAAAACACAAAACGTAATACCATAATCGAGATGATTCCAGCTACAACTGTTCCTAATAAGCTTCGTGTTAAAATAGCAATAATAAAAGCAGGCAATGCGGCGATTAGTTCAAGGTTATTTTGCAAAGGTTCCAATTTTCCGTTTGGCATTAGCAATTCTTGCCCTACTAAGGCTGCCATAACGGAAATCGGAACGTAGCTCAACCAGCGCATAGCCCATTTCGGCAGTTCCACACGACTCAGAATCGCAATTGGAAGTACTCTTGGAATGAATGTTACAAAGGCTGAGCCTAAAATAATTAAAAAGATCGACCATCTTACTTCCACTTTTCCACCGCCATTCCTATGGTTGAAGCAATAACTGTCGCCACAATCACACCCACGCTTCCAGATGTCACTAAACTTACCACGACAACAATGGCAACAGCACTAATAGCAACAATCACATCTCTCAGCAATTTTCTTCGGCTGACCATTTGCAGGACAAGAAGGCCAATAAACATTCCAGGTAATGCAAAATCAAGACCGAATTTTTGCGGATTCGAGATCCATTCTCCAAAAAATGCTCCTGCAATATTGGCAAGGAACCAATTTAAATATGCCGTTATATTGAGTCCATACATCCATTTTTCGCTGAGCCATTTTTTACTTGCTGCTTCATTCATTGCCACGCCAAATGTCTCATCTGTAAGTAAAGAACCGATAAATATGTTTTTGAAAGGTGTAAGATGACGGAAATAAGGCGATATAGCCGCACTCATTAAAAGATGGCGGAGATTAATAAAGAAAATAGTAAAAATAATCGCTAGAGCGGGACTATTTGCTCCAATCATCGCGGCAGCAATAAATTGCCCAGAACCTGCGTATAAAAGTAAGGATATCAGTCCAATTTCAATAATCGAAAGTCCTGCTGTTTTTTCCACAACACCTGCCGCAAATCCTATGCTTAAGTACCCAAGTACAGTCGGGAGGCAATCCCGTACACCGGTAAAGAAGCTGCTTTCTTCCCGCGGCAGAACGTTTTGGCTTATGTTCATTGTTTCCACCACCATTAATACAATTTTGCATTTATTCTAACTTTACCATCCCTATTGTATGGCTTCAATGATATAATTGTATGCAATACAATTTTTTGAGGAGGGTTTAGATGCCAGTTAATTCATTTGAAAATTATCCTATGTCGTGGAAGCCGGATAAAAAACAGCTTGTGCCTCCAATGTATCGATCAATTGCCAGTTTGCTTGAGTATGATATTCTCAATGGCTTTCTCGCTCCCAACACGAAACTTCCTCCTCAACGAGAATTAGCAGATTATCTTGATATTAACCTTAGCACTGTCACAAGGGCATTTAAAATATGTGAAGTGAAAGGGTTGATCTATGCCGTTACCGGAAGGGGAACCTTTGTTACTCCTAATATAAAAAATGCAATTTTTATGGCAGACAGTGATGAGAATAAGAATTTTATAGAGATGGGGATCATCAAGCCCCTTGATAGTGCAAACTCGATCGTCGCACAAGCGATTAAAAGCATTGCCGGTAAAGATTATCTCGAAAATTTATTAGATTATCGACACCCGTTGGGAATGCCATATCATCGAATGGCCGCCAAAAAGTGGATGCAGCACTTTAACATGGATGTACCCATTGAAAATATTGCAGTCACTTCAGGTGGGCAAAATTCTTTTTCGCTGATTCTAATGGCCTTGTTTCATCCGGGGGATAAAATAGCGGTGGATATATATACGTATCCTAATTTTATTGAGCTGGCCAAAATATTGAATATCCAATTAGTCCCTATTGAAGGGGATGAATTAGGCATGAAGCCTGAGAGATTAGATGCCGTCTGCCGAACAAATCCAATGAAGGGAATATATGTGAGCCC
>JAUZQA010000766.1 GCA_030705665.1 Bacillota bacterium | reverse complement strand
TTGGACCTGGGTTCCTATAAGTTCTTTTCTCCCTTGGCCAAGAATTTCAAATCTGGCAATAATCTTTGGTGGTACTTTGATCGGATCGCTTGTATTTCTTTGGATGATGATATGGCAAAACGGAATCTCCAAACACGAGCTAACCCGATTACCGATCATCAGGCGATTTGTTGGATCGCGTTTTTCTTTTTCGAAATAATCTTCATTGCTTTAATTTTTGCTTATACTAAAAAATTTCTCATTGTAAAATAAATCAAGGCAAAAGCAATTTTTGTCTCGTTTTTATTTTTAAATGAATACAATTTTAACAATTTGTGTGGGAAAGAAGAAGAAATTCTCCTTTGCATACGAACCAACTCGCATTAAAGCTCATGCATTTTAGTAACGAACAAATCTTGTCCTGTTGTTCATTTAGAAGATAATGAAATCTTGTTTGTTGTTTCCTATATAAATTTAAATAATGACCAAGAATGCAAAAATTTCGGTCATTAAAAATGATCTAAAAAGGAATATTAGGATTAGTGTAATAAATGAGGAAGGTGAATGATATCAAACGGGCTCTAACATTGTTTGTTATATCCTCTATTCTTGTGGGCTGCTCGCCGGAACAATCCCCTACTGAAGAAATAGATTCTAGTGCTGCCCACAAACATGAAGAAATACAAAAAAATATAAACCAAAAGTTCCAAAAAGAAACTTCGGAATCTCCCCAGCCTGCAGTTCCTCCTGCAAAAGGAAAAGCCATATTAGACGTGCCACTAATATCGCAAAACCCTGAGCTGAAGTATGGCTGCGAAGTGACAAGCTTAGCGATGGTTTTGCAGCATGCTGGGATTAAAGTTAATAAAATGGAACTTGCTAATAATATAAAAAAAGATGATGATCGGCTGATCATTGGAAAAGGAGGAGATGTCATACATTGGGGAAATCCTAAAGATGGGTTTGTTGGTGATATGACAGGAAAAAATCAGGGCTATGCCGTTTACGTTCAACCTCTTCAAGAGTTGATGGAACGCTATCTTCCAGGGCGTACAGTTAATTTAACGGGAAAATCCTTTGATGATGTACTGTCTCAAATTAAAAGGGGAAAGCCTGTGGTTGTTTGGACAACAGGAGATTACACTGCCCCCAAGAGATGGGACTCATGGAACCATGGGAGTGAACAAATTAAGGCTACCAGGGATTTGCATGCTGTTGTACTCACAGGTTTTGAGCCTGGGTACGTTTATCTCAATGATCCTTTAACAGTAAAAAAAGGGAATAAGGTAAATCTACAAACATTTATACAATCATGGAATGCATTAGGTGAGCAGGCTTTATCCTACCGATGAAGTAGAAAGATAAAAATTGTAAAACAAATTATATAAAAAATTCTAAATGAATTTTGATGGTGAATTAATGTTTCTTCTTCACGAAAGGGATTGCTGTGGTGATCCCTATTTTTATATTCTAACAGTCATTTTACTTGAACTGTTCAATGGTAAGGGAACCCCAATATTTTCAGTTAAGTGATGGGGGTCTATCCATTAAAAACTCAAATACAAGGAACATAATTAAGAATCTTTGCACTACAATGAAGATTTTATAAGGTAAGGCTGGTAAAAAAGCCTTTTTCTTATTTGAAGTAAGGTTGTGAAAAAATGTACTTACCTGTTCTTAATTTTGTAAAAAAGCCTGACAAATAGGTTTAATATTCCCTAAGTGTAGTACACAAAAGGACGCAACAACTATTGGTATACCCTTAATTCAGAGTCATATAAAACTAATAGGCTAAAAGGTACTTTATTAAAAGACCCTCTTCGCGATCCACTCACCACATTCCCAGCAAAATGACACTGGGGATTTTTTGATTTATGTATAGGTAACAAAATGCGGAGTTAACGCTAATCCATTTTTACACAAAAAAGCCGAATTCCTGCTCAACAGGTTCCGACTTTGCTTATTGCACTATCTTTTTCCGCTTATTTAGTTATTGCCACTTACTGGTTGATCAAAGAAATCAACTGACTGCGCATTCGTTGCATTTGTACCGGTAAGAGTAAAAGTGAAAATGGCAGTGTTGTTGGAACCTGCACCATAGGCAGCTTTTGAAGCAGATTTAGGAG
>JAUZQA010000765.1 GCA_030705665.1 Bacillota bacterium | reverse complement strand
TCTGGCCAACAATACTTGGTCCATATTTTTTCCTCCTTAAATTTTTATTAATTATTAAATTTGTTCACTCGTTCACAAATGTAAGTAAACAAAATGTGTAAAAAGCTAAATTAATTGGTTTTCATACAGGTATTTCTTGTAATCACGATGAAAATAATGAAAAACTCTCAAAAAAAATTTACTTACCATAATATAATTTGTGATTACTTTCACATGAAATCCACCAAAAAATAAAAGTGCTGATTAAAATACTCTTCACTAATAATTGTTAGTCAGTTTTATTTAAAAAGGAAACCTACTAAAGCGGGATCTTCTTAATATAAAACTGACCCAGGGCGTGCTCATCAGTTACTTTCTAAACAATTCCTATTTTTATAATCATCCCATGCGTAGAGTTAGTTTCTTTGTGTCATCATAGATAATTTCAAATAGTTCTTCTAAATGTTGTTCTTCTACACATGAAAATGCAATTCGTAAGTCAGTTGAATTAATCGCAATCGTGCCTACTCCATGATTATCTAATAAATGCACACGAAGTTTTTCAGCATTTACTTTTTTTAGCTTCAAGCACATAAAATAGCCAGAGTTAAATGAATAATACGTCCAAAATTCTTTATATCTTTCGTTGTTTAAGATTTCTTTTACCTTCTTAGCTCTTCGGTCCATTACAGCAAACTTTTCTTCTTTTTCCCGTACAAATTCACTTGATTGTAAAGACTGTAAAATGATCGTTTGAGACAAATGTGAACTGCTTGAGATTGTTCCTCTTATAAGTCCTTTTGTTTTTTGCTCCAAAGTATCTAAAACAGTAGGGCTCTCGGAGGCATAAGTAATAAAACCCACCCTTAATCCCCAAACATAGTTCTCTTTTGTTGCCCCATCGATTTTAACTGGTAATATTTTGGGGTGAAGTCCCGCCAATCTTCCAAATAAAGATTCTTTAACAGAGTCTTCATAAAAAAGTCCGAAATAAGCATCATCGAGGATCACAGTAATATTGATCCCAGCTTCTGCTGCTTCCATTAGTACAGAAATAATCCCTTTAACTTCCTCTTCATGGGGTGTATAGCCAGTTGGATTATTTGGAAAATTCAACAGAACAATAGCCTTTCCCGTATCTTTTTGTTCTAACAAGCGTTCCCTGAAACCAGAAACATTAAACTTATCATTCTCATCAAAAAGCTCAAATGTTTTAAGATCTCCACCTCTTCGAACGTGAAAAATAAATTGATAGTTCCCCCAATATTTATCTGGAAGAATAATCGGATCATTTTCGTTTACAAATAGATCTGCTGCTATACTTAATCCGTGTGTAAGTGCATTCGTTGTAATTGGAATCCCAAAGCTTTTGCCGACTAAAGATGGATTATCTCTCAATAACTTTCGTTTCCATTCTTCTCTTAACTCCATTTTCCCGGAAGGAGGTGCATACGGATACACATCCTCAGGGGCATATCCCTTTAACGTTTCCTGAATATGCGTGAAGTGCATAGGTACATTATTTTCAGTAGCAATTCCAATCGTTGCATTAAAACGATTTGCCTTTTTACTTGCTTCAGCACCCTGGCTTAAAATTCCTTTTGGATAATATAATTTCTTGCCAAGGTTTGATAATAAATGATATACATTCGGATTATTTTTAATAAGATCATCGTTTAGTTTTTTTGCAAGTTCGTTCATTTTATTTCCTCCCGATGTCCTCTACCGCTAATTTGAATAAAATCAAACGGAGTACTTCTATTAATACTAAGTTCTCCTCGTACATTCCTATAGATATTCGGATATGTTGCGGCATTCCCCATGTATCGCCATAGCGAACAATCACTCCTTGTTTTAGGAGCTCTTCATAAACTCGCTTTGCCCTGGAGCCGAATTCAACTAAGATGAAATTGCTCATACTTCCCACATATTGGAGGCCAAATTCGGATAAAGCTTTATATAATTGTTCCCGTCCCTCTGTGTTAACCTGTTTAGAATGCTCTACATGAACTTGATCTGTTATAGCCGCCGCTGCTGCAGCCTGAGCTATACTATTTACATTAAATGGCTCTTTTACACGTAAAATGCTGTTAATAATCGATTCAGGTGCTGCACCAAAGCCTACCCT
>JAUZQA010000764.1 GCA_030705665.1 Bacillota bacterium | reverse complement strand
GCACCTTTAATTTTATTTAACAAGTTAATCACCTCTCAATAGTTTCAGGGACAGAATCAGTAGTATATAACAACTATTATATTAATATTTGGATAAATGCGATAGATTTTACTATTCATTATCGGAATAGGTTAGATTCATATATGTATAGACGAAATATATTGATTTTTTTAAATATTGGTATATTATATTTAAATATATTAATAATTTTTAGAAAATTTTGGGGGTTTGTTGTTATGAAAGTCATCGAGAAAATCAGCACCTTTGCTGGTAAAACATTTACGTTGTGGGTTCTGGTCTTTGCAGTTCTTGCTTATCTGCTGCCAGCGCACTTCACTTGGCTTAGTGCCTATATTGTTCCTTTATTAGGAATTGTTATGTTTGGAATGGGTTTAACACTTGAGCTATCTGATTTTAAAGAAGTGCTTAAAAGGCCTAAGGAAGTAGCTCTGGGAGTAGTCGGTCACTTTATCATCATGCCGCTCATCGCCTTTTTACTAGCTGTCGGCTTGCACTTGCCAAAAGATGTAGCTGTTGGAGTCATTTTAGTCGGCTGCTGCCCAAGCGGAACAGCATCAAACGTCATGGTGTTCTTGGCAAGAGGAAATGTGGCCCTTGCGGTTGCGATCGCCTCTGTTTCTACGATTCTTGCACCAATTGTAACACCGCTGCTCATTTTATTGTTTGCAAGCAAATGGGTAAATGTTAGCGTATTGTCCTTATTCATTTCGATTTTACAAGTAATCATCGTTCCGTTAGCACTAGGCTTTATTATTAAAAAATTCTTTGGCAAACAAGCTAAAGCTGGGTCAAAGGCAATGCCGCTCGTTTCTGTTATTGCCATCGTATTAATCGTATCTGGTGTTGTAGCAGGAAGCGCAGCAAAGCTAGCCTCAACAGGCTTGCTTATTTTTGGAGTCGTCATTCTGCACAACCTTCTAGGATTCTTAATTGGCTTCTTCTTCGCTCGTTTATGCGGAATGGACCTGGCCAAGCAAAAAGCGGTCTCCATGGAAGTTGGAATGCAGAATTCAGGGTTGGGTGTTGCGATTGCGACCGCCCACTTCTCACCATTAGCCGCTGTACCAAGTGCCATTTTCAGTGTTTGGCATAACCTTTCCGGATCGGTCCTGGCAAATATTTATAGCCGCATGAAAGATAAAAACGAACAAAGTAATAAAGAAATTCAAATGTAAAATTACAAGCCATCCTACCAGGGTGGCTTGTAATTTCGCTTCACCTGTAATAAAATTATTACATATGGAAGATATAAAAAATGGTGACGAATTATTAAAATTTTTGGAGGCAATGTCCAATCCTTATCGGTTAAAGATTATTGCCATTCTTCAAAAAGAAAAGCAATATGTCAGCCAGCTTGCAAGGGAACTGGGAATCAGCAGACCGTTGTTGTATTTACACTTACAAAAGTTAGAAGATGCCCGTTTAATTATTGGCCATCACGAAGTGTCTGAAAGTGGGAAAGCAATGAAGTTTTATGAACTTAACCCTTTCAGCATAACCATCAATAAGGAGCTCATTGCCGAATTAGCAGGCAGTTTAACAATTAAAAGCAGAAAGGAGTAGTTTTTTCTACTAAAAAAAGAAGGGGGATAAAAAATTGGGAGATGCCATTTTTTCATTAATACCTTTAATTCCCGTCCTGCTTATTTTGTGTATTTTTATTTTCGGAATTGGTGTCGTTCGCCGCATGGAACGCCGCGCAGAGGAACGCCTAAAATTGGATAAAGAAAATGCGGCTTTGCAGCAGCAGCAGATCCAAGAAATAAACAACCGCCTAACCAATATCGAAAAGATTCTGAAAGAAGTAGACTAATCTCTTAAAAAGCGAGATGTCTGATTATGAATCCTATACTAGGGATTTTACAAACGATTATCATTATCTCTTTAATGGTATTCATTATTTACAAGTATGCGGATATCCGCACAAAAAATTCTCATTTTGTCTGTCCTTTATGCCACAGTCACTTTAAATTATCAAAACTCAATTTTGCCTTTGCCTTTAAGACCGGCGTCTTTAACGAACGGATTGTGACCTGCCCGGTATGCGGCTATAGAGGCAGGATGACGATCATAAACGATTAAACATG
>JAUZQA010000763.1 GCA_030705665.1 Bacillota bacterium | reverse complement strand
TGTAGGTTCTTTAAAATTGGGAGCAAATTTAATCGTCTCAGAGGAACAAGCTGGATGGGCAAAAATTGTTTCCAGCTCCGGTGTTCATGGGTGGGTGTACAGCTATTACATCAGCAAAAATAGGAACCAGCAGACACAATCAGTTCCCGTACCCGCTGAACAATCAGTAGAGAAAAATAAATCGTCCAAAGAAACAAGGACATCCATTATTACTGATGGACAAGCTCAGACGCAGTCTCTAAAAGGGAAAACGATTGTACTCGACCCTGGCCATGGTGGAGTTGATGTTGGAACAACAAGCATTACTGGAACACATGAAAAAGATTTGACTTTAGCAACAGCTCAAGCGGTTGAACAAAAGCTAAAAAAAGCAGGAGTCAATGTGATCATGGCACGAGGAGATGATTCGTACATTTCCTTACAACAACGTTCAAGCCTTTCAAATCAACTTCATGCAGATGCTTTTATTAGTTTTCATTACAATTGGTCAGATGATCACGCTATAAGTGGGTTGACAGACTTTTTCTATAATAAATCCAAGGATAGCTCATTGGCCACAGATGTTTTAAATGGAGTTGCTCAAACAACAGGTTTAAAGAATATGGGAACAAAATTTGACGACCTGTATGTTTTACGAAATAATTCACAACCTAGTACGCTGATTGAACTAGGCTTTCTGTCTAATCAAGAGGATGATTCGGCTGCAAAAAATGCCTCTTATAATGATAAGGTGGCTCAAGGGGTTTATTTGGGACTCCTGGATTATTTTTCAAAATAGAAAATCCCAGTGTTTGTTTAAAGACAAACACTGGGATTTAGATACGTCCTCATCAGGACTCGAACCCGAATTTCAAGAATCGGAATCTTGCTTCCAATCATCCACCAAGGAGTGTTGGTACAGTAACAAATTCGTAGCCTTTTGCCCGTAATTGATCAATGATTTGTGGCAGGGCTTGCAGTGTCCCATTGAGTTCTCCAGGACGCCCTGCAAGACAGTGCTCGAGAATGATCCCACCTGGGGAAACCTCTTTGTCTACAGACTGAAGAATGGCAGGAGCTGGAGTCCCCTTCCAATCTAATGTATCAACTGACCAGTCAATAATGCGATATCCAAGGCTGTGGATTTGAGCTACTTCTTCTGGAGTAAGCCTTCCATAAGGCGGCCGAAACAAGTCGGATCTACGGCCTGTTATTTGCTCAATCTCATTTTCAGTGGAGATGATTTCCTGCGTAACCTGGGCGCTGTTAAGTGTCCACAGTTTTGGGTGATCCCAAGAGTGATTCCCGATTGCATTGCCTTCTCTTGTAATCCGCTTCACCATGTCCGGAAAACTTTTAACTTCTTTTCCAACCATAAAAAAGGTTCCCGGTACACCTTTTTCATGTAAAATGTCCAGAATCCTCGGTGTATAGAAGTTATCGGGCCCATCATCGAATGTAAGCGCCACTCTCTTTTTATTGGGATTGCCCTTATAGAAAACAACATTTGGAAATTTTTGAGAAATACTATTAACCTGTTGACGATGTTGTTCGGCTGGCAGTCTGTACTTAGACTCATCCCAGGTTTTGTATGCTATCGTTTCTGGCTTACTTTTCGTTTTCTGTAATTGTCTATCGTTTAAGCTTTGCTTTAGGGATCCCGATGTGCAGGAGAATAGAACAACCGTACAAAAAAGCAAACAGGATATCAATGTTATTTTACGTTGACTCATAAAGTCACCCACCTTTGGAAGTGTAATACCATTATAGTTGTTTGCATTTATTTGCAAGTTAATTCTTTTCTTTCAGTATTACTGTATATTTTTTAGATTACATTGCCTTCTGATCATCGGAACTGCTAAAAATAATCGACATCGAAAAAAGTTTGGATTTAAGTGTATGAAGACATTGTGCTTGCACCTTGGATGCTTATATTTGAGAAATCGCGTGGTATTTTCGTTTGAACCGTACCAAATCAAAAATGCCCCTGCGCTTTTGGAAAAAACGCAGAGGCATTAATATGACAATATTTAATTAATACGCCCTCGGAGGGAATCGAACCCCCATCTCAAGAACCGGAATCTTACGTGTTATCCGTTGCACCACGAGGGCAAATTATTTGCGACTTTTA
>JAUZQA010000762.1 GCA_030705665.1 Bacillota bacterium | reverse complement strand
ATCCATATCAGAATGATCGATATCCAAACCAAATAAATCGTTTACATCTTCTATTAAGACTTTCCCATCAACAACTGTTTTGTTTTCATTTATTTGATTAATTTCCGGCACTTCATCTCCGTCAAATTCGTCCCGAATATCACCAACAATTTCTTCGAGAATATCCTCTACCGTCACTAATCCGGCAGTACCACCGTATTCATCAATTAAAATTGCCATATGAACACGTTCTTTTTGCATCTTAACTAAAAGTGCTTGGATTGGAATCGATTCAATGACTTGAATTACAGGGCGAACATACTGGCCAATTGAAGTTTCAACATTCATCCCTTTAATATATTCGGTCAAGACTTCTTTCATGTTTATCATACCGACAATATGGTCCTTTTCACCATCAATTACGGGGTATCTCGTATAA
The DNA here is from genome assembly GCA_030705665.1 of Bacillota bacterium. The sequence goes on along the minus strand of JAUZQA010000762.1, from coordinate 1,694 downwards.
TTTTCTATTGAGACGATTTCTAAGCATTCTTTTAATGTTTGATTTTGATCAAAAACAACAATTTCGGTTCTAGGAACCATGATTTCTTTTGCAACGCGATCATCAAATTCAAAAATGTTATTTACATATTTATATTCAGATTGGTTGATTTCCCCGCTTTTATAGCTTTCTGAGATGATCAATTGTAGTTCTTCTTCAGAGTGGGCATTTTCATGTTCGGTTGCTGGCTTTAAGCCAAACATTCCAACGACAAAACGAGCGGAACCATTTAAGGCTTTAATAAAAGGGTACATGATTCTATAAAATAACATCATCGGTCTGGCAAAAATCAATGTTAACTTTTCCGCCTTTTGAATGGCGAACGTTTTTGGAGCCAATTCTCCAACAACAACGTGAATAAATGTCACACAAGCAAATGCGAGAATAAATGACGTAATACTTGCAATAGACTCAGGTAAGTGAAGAGACTTTAATAACGGATGAATGATTTGGTCCACCGTTGGTTCCCCTAACCACCCTAATCCTAAAGCTGTAATGGTGATCCCTAATTGACAGGCAGAAAGATACTCGTCAAGGTTAGAAATAATCGATTTTGCGATAACTGCACTCTTATTCCCTTCTGAAACTAACTGGTCAATCCGGGTACTGCGGACTTTAACAATAGCAAACTCGTAAGATACAAAAAAACCGGTAAAAGCAAGTAAAATTGCTATTATCAGTAAATTATAAATAACCAAATGGTCTCCTTACTGATTTCTCCAGTAAGGAATACACCTCCTATTTTTTTACGAATTTGGCAGCTGAGGTTAGAGCAAAAATAGGAAACTATTTATCCAAAAATCAAAAGTAATGTTTGTGCCAGTGTTATACCTTGGGCAGAGAGTTTTTGTACAAGTTCTTCTTTTTGTGGTTGATTTAGTTTTTGAAGAACAGGTTTCATTACACTTATTTCCTCTTCTAAATGTTGCATAATAACTGCAATTTGATTGAAATGTTTCTCTACCTTTTGTTTATCTAGCGAATCATCTGCCTTAATTAATTCGATGGAAGCTTTAATTTCTTCAAGGGGCATATTTAGATTCTTATAATGCTCAACCAGCTCCAAAATCCGTATACTATCTTCTCCATACAATCGATAATTTGAATCTGTCCGAATAGGGTTAAGTAAGCCGATTTGGGTATAGTAATCGATTGTTCTTTTTGATATATTCATGTGCTTTGCTATTTCACCAATTCGATACAACTTCCCAACTTACTCACCCCCTTTTTATTAAATTATACCATATCATATTTAAACTATACAGTCAACGTAATGGTTTTTAGAACAATTAAAAAAGTCTGCTTTCCTTTATGTGCTGGAAGCAGACGTTACCTTACCTTCACCACCATGAATGATCGAATCCATTCTGACCTTGCCTTTACCCTTAATCAGGATTTATATTTTTGAATATAGAGTGGTTTTCCGGCCTCCCATTCAGCATAACAAATTTCCTTTGGTTGCTTTACCCCTTTTTCCTGTAGCTGCTTGTTTAGCCAATTGTGGTCTACTCCTGCTTTGCGAAGATTCTTTTCTAAAACTTTTCCATCACTAATAATAGTTATCGGAATTGTTCTATTTTCCCGTGTTATATTTAAATCTTTACAGGTTGGTTGATCTGAATCGGCTTTTTTTAACACACTTAGGCCACCATTGT
>JAUZQA010000761.1 GCA_030705665.1 Bacillota bacterium | reverse complement strand
TATTTTAGCTTTGAAGTTCCCGATAAAACCGGATACTGATTCCAGTTCGGTATATGTGTACAGGGTTATATTCGGATGCTGAGCTACTTCAACCATCCGTGGAGTAAGGATACACTGTGAACAGTCCAATGTTGGAAAAGTTTCCGATAACTGTGACATGTGTCCGCCAATGGATGGCTCTTTCTCAATAAGAATTACCTGATGTCCTGTATTGGCAATGTCGAGGCTGGTTTGGATCCCGGCGATGCCTCCCCCTATTACAAGGGCAGTTTTTGTAACAGGTACTTTGATTTCCCGTAATGGTTGATTTAGTTTTACTTTCTCAACCATCATTCTGATCAGATCTATGGCTTTTTCTGTGGTGGCTTCACTTTTTTCATGAACCCAGGAACAATGTTCCCTGAGATTGGCCATTTCACATAGGAAAGGATTTAAACCTGCTTCACTGCAGGCTCTTCGAAAGGTGGTCTCATGCATACGAGGTGAACACGAACCAACGACCACACCGGTTAATCCTTTTTCCTTGATTGCCTGTTTGATTAAGCTTTGCCCCGGATCGGAGCACATGTATTTATAATCGACACTATGAACAACACCTTCAATCTCTGAAGCAGCTTCTGCAACCCTGGCAACATCAACGGTAGCGCTGATATTTTCACCGCAATGGCATATAAATACTCCTATTTTTGACATATTATTTTGCTTCTTTGAGCAACAATGTTAATTGAAAACCTTTACAAAATGACGTTCCAGCCCGAGGGATTTGGAATCAATTCCCAGTGCAAGTCCTAATACCTCTGTAATAAAGAGAACCGGGATGCTGACTTTCATTCCAAGATAATTATTGATCTCCGGGCGTCTCATGTCCAGGTTGGAATGGCACATCGGACAGGCTACCACAATAGCTTCCGCTTTTCTATCCTGGGCATCCCTGATTATTTCTCCGGAGAGCCTGCCGACGGTGCTTGTCCTTGAAATCGATAAACCACCGCCGCAGCATTCTGTTTTAAATGCCCAGTCGATTGGTTCTGCACCAAGTTTCTTTACAAGGATATCCATTGACTGGGGATCTTCCTCACGATCAAACTTAAGGATATTGTGAGGGCGTACGAGCAGACAACCATAATAACAAGCCACTTTATGAAGGTATGGTTCTATAATCTTTCCTTCGAGATTCGGCGTGATATATTTATCCAACATCTGAATCACATTAAGAAGCACTGTATCGCCGGAATAAGGCATCCCGATGATCTTGATTACTTTTTCCTTCAGTTCGGGATCTTTATTAAGTTCATATTGAGCTGTGGCAAGTCGGCTGTAGCATGCGGCACAAGGGATCAGAATTTCCTTCATTCCTTCTTTTTCGGCAAGAGCAAGTATTCGTGCCGGAAGTGCCAGTGATAATTCCCTGTTAAGATTGTGTGCTGCGGTTGCTCCACAACAATTCCAATCAGGGATTTCCTGCAATTCTATTCCAAAATTCCTGGTAATTGCTATAACAGATTCCGTATATTCACGGGATGATCCTTTTAAGGAACAACCAGGATAAAATCCTAAGACCATAGTTTATTTGCTGTAATTTTTTTTGGAGGTATTCAAAAAAATAGTTGACATTTTTTTTCTGTCCTTGATTCTTTCCGGAATCAATTGAAGTTTTCCTTTGGCCAACATGGTGGGGGCGAGAGATACATCCTGTAAAAGATCAAAGACATGAGATTTATAATCCATTATCAGGTCAATTTCATTTAACCTGCCTGATTTTTTTATGGATTTGAGAAATGACTTATGGAATGCAATAATTTTTTTAGCTCCAGGGTTAGTCATCTTTTTCTGTAATGATTTTTCCCGGAGGAAATCCATCACTTTGGGAATATCAACACTTTGCGGGCAACGTGAATAACACATTTCGCAGTTGAGACAAAGCCATATTGTTAATGAACGTAAAACTTTTTCCTCAAGTTCCGGATCTCCTGACTGAATCATCCGCAGGATGCAGTTCGGTGCGTAATCCATTTCAGATGCAAGAGGACAGCCAGCGGAACATTTGCCGCATTGATAACATTTTTGTATATCCACAGCTGTTTGCTGTTTCAGTACAGAACCTAATCTTTGC
>JAUZQA010000760.1 GCA_030705665.1 Bacillota bacterium | reverse complement strand
GGTAAACGGAGCGAAGTTAAAAGAAAAGCTTGAGGAATTTAAGGATCAAGCGATTATGAGCAAACAATTAGCAACGATTGAAAGAGAAGCACCAGTCGCACTTGATCTGGATCAAATTGAATATGATGGTTTTGATAAAGAGAAAGTGGTAACGATTTTTAAAGAATTAGGCTTTCAAACATTACTGGACAAGCTTGGGGACGAAGGGCTTGATACCGATCAACAGGAACTTGAGGAGATTGACTATATCATTCCAGCTGAAATTACATCTGATATCTTTACAGATGTAAATTACTTTTATGTAGAAATTCTTGACGATAACTATCATTATGCAGATATTGTTGGGTTTTCACTTGTAAACGATAAAGGGAATTTTTTCTTACCGGTAGAGAAGTCCCTCCATTCCGAAGCCTTCAAACAATGGGCAGAAGATGAGACGAAGAAAAAAATTGTTTATGACGCAAAACGCTCGGAGGTCTCATTAAGACGAAGGGGCATTCATTTAAAGGGAGCCACCTTTGATACCTTAATTGCTTTTTATATTATTGACCCTTCAGAAACCATTGAAGGCTTGTCGACTATTGCTAAAAAATACAATGTCCATAATATTCAGTCGGACGATTCGTTTTATGGTAGAGGGGCAAAAAGGAAAATCCCAGAAGAATCAATACTTGCTGGGCACCTTGTCCGAAAAAGTATAGCCATTTCAAAATTAACGGACTACTTGAAAAATGACTTAAGAAAGAATGAACAGGAAGAACTTTTTACCCAGCTTGAGATGCCCTTGTCATTAATCTTGGCTGACATGGAATCGACTGGGATAAAGGTAGACCGTGAACGTTTGCGGGCAATGGGCGAAGACATCAACGAAAAGTTAAACAAAATTGAAAGTAATATCCATCTCTTGGCAGGCGAAAAGTTTAATATTAATTCACCGAAGCAATTAGGGATTATTTTATTTGAAAAACTGTGCTTACCTTCAATGAAAAAAACAAAAACAGGGTATTCAACCTCTGCAGATGTTTTAGAAAAATTGGCACCAGATCATGAAATTATTGACCAAATTCTTCAGTACCGACAACTTGGAAAACTTCAATCTACATATATTGAAGGTCTTCTTAAAGTAATTGATCCTCCAACAGGAAAGGTACATACAAGATATAATCAAGCTCTAACTCAAACGGGAAGATTAAGTTCAACAGATCCTAATTTACAGAATATCCCGATCCGTCTTGAAGAAGGCCGTAAAATCAGACAGGCATTTATCCCTTCAGAAAAGGATTGGGTCCTGTTTGCGGCTGATTATTCTCAGATTGAGCTTCGTGTTCTCGCCCATATATCTGGTGATGAAAAGCTGATTCAAGCATTTAAAGCCGATATGGATATCCATACAAGAACAGCGATGGAAGTTTTTCATGTATCTTCTGCTGAAGAAGTTACCTCCAATATGAGACGTCAAGCCAAAGCAGTAAATTTTGGCATTGTTTATGGGATCAGTGATTATGGTCTATCACAAAACCTTGGAATAACAAGGAAGGAAGCAGGCGGGTTTATTGAACGCTATTTCCATACCTACCCGGGAGTAAAAGAGTATATGGAGGAAATTGTTCAATTAGCGAAGCAAAAAGGATATGTCTCGACCCTTCTTCATCGAAGAAGATACATTCCTGAAATAACAGCACGTAATTTTAATGTTAGAAGCTTTGCGGAGAGAACAGCAATGAATACACCAATTCAAGGAACCGCTGCAGATATTATTAAAAAAGCGATGATTGATATGGCCGATGCATTAACCAAGCATAAGCTTAAAAGTCGTTTGCTGCTTCAGGTTCATGACGAATTAATCTTTGAGGCACCACAGGAAGAAATTGAAACGTTAAAAGTTTTAGTTCCTGAAATAATGGAGCATGCTATTGAACTGGATGTTCCATTAAAAGTAGATTACGCCTACGGCCCAACGTGGTTTGATACTAAATAAGTTAGATTTTAGAAGGGAAGATGGGAAATGCCAGAATTACCTGAGGTGGAGACGGTAAGAAAAACGTTAAAACAACTGGCTCTTCACAAACAGATTGATCATATTTCCATTTATTGGCCAAAAATTATTAAACACCCATTAG
>JAUZQA010000076.1 GCA_030705665.1 Bacillota bacterium | reverse complement strand
GCTTCACGTTCTTATTTTCCTGAACTTCTTGAGGCAGGTGTAAAGGTTTATGAGTATCAAAGAGGTTTTATGCATAGCAAAATTGTGATTGTTGATAATGAACTGGCATCGATTGGTACTTCCAACATGGATATGCGCAGTTTTCATTTAAATTTTGAAGTGAATGCTTTCCTTTACCGAACACAAAGCACCCAGAAGTTAGTTGCTGAGTACTTGAAGGATATTGAGTTCTCAAAACCATTAAATTTGGAAGAATTCAAAAAACGGAACTTGGGTATTCGTCTGCTTGAATCAACTGCGAGATTGCTATCACCGCTTCTATAGTTTAAAAGGGCAGGTTCGAAAAATTTAGAACTGCTCTTTTTTATTTTTAAAGGATAATCACCAACGTGAAACGAATTTATAAGAGTAGGTGGTGATGCGAATGCTTGTGGCAAAAACAAAAAATGGAAATATGTTTTGCCTTGGTGAGTCCTTCCAAAAAGAAACGTTAATCACGCTTCGTAAACAGGAGGAATTTTTTTGTCCAGTATGCGGGGGGAAGGTCATTCTTAAATTGGGAGATCGGAAAATCTTTCACTTTTCTCATTTGAAGGATAGAAACTGCAGTGTCTATTTTGAAAATGAAACAGAGTATCACTTAGAAGGTAAGCTTAAGCTCTATCAGTGGCTTAGAAAGCAGGAAATTCCAGCTGTTCTCGAATTTTATGACCGTGAAATCAAGCAGCGGCCGGATATTCTTTTTCAATACAATCATCAAAAATATGCCTTGGAATATCAATGTTCAACGATCTCTGAAGAAGTTTTTAAACAAAGAACAGAGAATTATCTAACCCATGGTTACAGGCCTCTTTGGATCCTTGGGGGAAAACAGCTGAAAGATCAATATTCTGCTTCGGCAGGTATAACTGGTTTCCAATACTTATTTTTAAGGCAGTCCAACAACGGCAAGCTTTATATCCCCAGCTTTTCTCCGGACCGGAATTCACTTCAAATCCTTTATTCCATTTTCCCGTACTCTACAAAAAATGCTCTGCTACGAAAATCAATATTCTCGCTAGAAAAAGTAAAACTATCAACATTGCTTGATCCATCATTAGGGATAATGATGAATATAGAATACTGGAAAAAAATCAGTGAAAATTATAAACTGAGCTGGTCAATCTACCCAAGTGATCAACAAAGGGAATTTTTTCTCGAAATTTATAATCACCATCTTAACCTCTTTTTACTTCCTGCTGAAATCGGTCTCCCGGTTACCCATGGATTAATTATTCAAACTCCTCCGTTTATTTGGCAGACCTATTATTACATTGATCTTCTTCATAATAAGAAGCCTGGTGATATGATCAGTATTGATCATATGAAATGGAGCTTCAATACGAGAATAGCGAACAAACAAATCGTCCTGAGAACATTTCCCCAAATTGAAAACATGAAACCTCTTTTAGCCTTTTTTGAATATAGCTGCCTCTTAGTGAGGCTTGGTGTGTTAGTAAGAAAAACACCTCATTTGTTCCAAGTACAGAAGCCATTGACTATTCCGCAAACCAATCGTGAAAAGGAGGAGCGGACACTAGAGTTTTTTCAAAAAAATCCTAAAATCCCTTTCAAAGAATAAATGAAAAAAAGCGAATGGGTATACTAGAAAGGGATATATTATCCATTTTAAAGGGGTACAAGGGACAAATGGAGAATATATAGGAATATGGTTTTTTCCTTTCTAAAAGGTGCAGATATTTTCAATGAATGGAGGATGAATATGGCTAATGAAGCAGCAGTAAAGTCACTTCCAACAAGAAGTGAAATTCCCGTAGAGGAAACGTGGAAATTAGAGGATATTTTTCCAAGTGACCAAGAATGGGAAAAGGAATTTCAAGAAATCAAAAATATGATCCCAGAAGTAAAGAAATTTGAAGGTAAGCTCGCGGAAAGCGCTGATACCCTCTATCAGGCTCTTGATGAACAAAATCAACTGCTTGAAAGAATTGGGAAACTTTATGCTTATTCACATATGAGATACGATCAGGACACAACGAATTCATTTTATCAAGGGCTCGATGACAGGATGAAGAATCTATATTCACAAGCTGCAAGTCAGTTAGCCTATATTGTGCCTGAGATCCTTTCCATTGATGAAGGAAAAATAAATGAATTTTTAAAGCAGAAATCAGAGCTGCAATTGTATAAACATGCCCTGGAAGAACTTAATCTACAACGGCCCCATGTTCTTACCGCTGAAATGGAAGCCCTATTAGCAGAAGCAGGGGAAGTGATGAATGCATCCAGCAATACATTTGGTATGTTAAATAACGCCGATTTGCAGTTTCCGACGATTAAAGATGAAAACGGGAATGACGTGGAGGTTACGCATGGAAGATACAGTCGTTTCCTTGAAAGTTCAGATCAGCGCGTTCGCCATGATGCCTTTAAAGCCGTATATGATACTTACGGGAAATTCCGAAATACATTTTCAAGCACCATAAGCGGGAATGTAAAGAAAGACAATTTTAATGCACGTATTAGAAAGTATAGCTCTGCTAGACAAGCGGCGCTTGCTGCAAACAATATCCCTGAAAGTGTTTACGATAATCTTGTTAAAACCGTCAATGAAAATCTCCCATTATTGCATCGCTATATAAAGCTGCGCAAAAAAGTTTTGGGCTTGAAAGAGCTGCATATGTATGATTTATATACGCCGCTTGTGAAAGATGTAAAAATGGAGATCAAATATGACGAGGCAAAAGAAATCGTGTTAAAAGGCCTTGCCCCATTAGGTGAGCAATACCTGCAGGTTTTAAAAGAAGGGTTTGAAAACCGCTGGGTTGATATCCATGAAAATAAAGGGAAGCGCAGTGGGGCCTATTCATCTGGAGCATATGGGACAAATCCATATATTCTTTTAAACTGGCAGGACAATGTGAACAATCTTTTTACATTAGCCCATGAATTTGGACACTCTGTTCATAGCTATTTCACTCGTAAAACGCAGCCATATCCATATGGAGATTATTCAATCTTTGTTGCGGAGGTTGCATCAACCTGTAATGAAGCATTGTTAAATCATTATTTGTTAAAAACGATTGATGATGAGCAAAAGCGGATTTATTTGTTAAATCACTACTTAGAAGGCTTTAGGGGGACGGTGTTCCGCCAAACGATGTTTGCTGAGTTTGAGCATTTGATCCATCAAAAAGCTCAAAATAATGAAGCCCTGACAGCAGATCTTTTAACAAAAGAATATTATGATTTGAATAAAAAGTATTTTGGTGAAGAGGATATTGTGATTGATGAGGAAATTGGATTAGAATGGGCAAGAATTCCTCACTTTTACTACAATTATTATGTGTATCAGTATGCGACTGGTTTTAGTGCAGCGACAGCACTAAGCAAACAAATTTTAGAAGAAGGCGAGCCAGCCGTAAACCGCTATATTAAGGAATTCTTAAGTGCTGGAAGTTCTGATTACCCAATTGAGGTATTGAAAAAAGCTGGAGTAGACATGAGTAGCCCCGAGCCAATCAGCAACGCCTGCAAAGTATTTGAAGAAAAGCTAAACGAAATGGAACAATTGTTATCTTAAGGCTGTGTGAAAGGGCATTGTTGATTTTTTAACCCTGTTGATTGGAGCGGAAGGCACTTGACTCCTGCGGGAGTACGGGGCAGGGGAGACCCCGCAGGCGCCAAAAGCGCCGAGGAGGCTCCCCTATACCCCGGCGGAAAGCAAGTGCCTGGAGCGGAAATCAACAGCCAAGATTAACACAGCCAGCATAATAAGAGGCAGACTGCGAGCAGTCTGCCTTTTAAAATCCTTTGAACTTGTTCCGATGAGTGATCATCATAAAAAAAAGAAAGAAAGAACCAAACAAAAGCGGGATGCTTAAAAGCAATGGAAATGTATCCATTAAGGCAAGTAAATGAAGAAAGAAAGAAATAATTATAAATAGTAACATAACCAATAGTTTAAGTTTACTCATGTTCACATTTCACCTTCTTCAATATTTGTTTCTTCTATCATATAGTCAGTAAAGACATTTTATGAATTTGACAATATTGTGAAAGTAAGCACATGCTTATTGAATCGGTATTGATCCCATGGTATATTTAGTACGTGAAGTTGATCACAACAAACATATACCCCTTTGTTTGACCGTGAAAAATTTCTCCCATCCCCTTTGTTCGTATTTTATAGACACGAAAAAGACCCTGAGCACCGTTTGCTTGGGTCTTTTTTCATGTTTAGGAAAATTAACGGCCTAAAGCCGTCCGATTATTCCTCAATATATCTCCAAAAGTTACCGTTTCTTACTGGGATTTGCTCGACTTTCTGTTTTAACAAGAGCTTTTTCATCTCTCGATCGACCTGTGAGACCGTCATGTTGTAGACAATCGCAATATCATTTGAAGCGACAAGCCTAAAAAATTTCATGAAAGCTTCCAATGGCGGCGGAGATGATTGGTGTGGCTTCTCAGAAAGCATTTCCTCGAGAATTTGGACATAAATCTCATAAGGATATACACCAGCTATTTTTATTCCTTCTTCTTCTGCATTTTCATTAAAGAAAACGAGAGTCGGAATTTCCTGTACTTCCATTTCAGAAGTAATTTTTAGATCACATTGGAAAGCCTTGGCCGCACTTTGAGAATGAATATCTGAAATAAATTCCTCAACATCCAGTCCCGCCTTTTTAGCGCATTCCGTTAACACTTCAAAATTAGTAATGTCCTGCCTTGCTAAAAGAAGTACTTCACGAATAAGACGGATAAAACGATTACCTGCTTTTCGACCTTGTAGCTCGGCTGCTTTTATTGCAATGGATGCAATAAAGGGAGAGTGTGCAGGATTCTCAAATCGAAGATTCCGATCACAGAACAATCCTGATTGGGCTATAGTTTTTTCGAAAGGCTCAGAACGAATGTCACATTTTCTTTTTTTCCTAATATTTAAATCTGTCAATTTTCCGCTAAGTACATATTTAAGAGAAAAATATCGTCCATATTCGATTTGCAGTTTTTTTAAGATTGGCTCAAGCTCCCAGCATTCGGCACATACAGGGTCAATAAAAAGGTAGATTTCAATCGGCTTTTTATCGCTGCCAAAGTAATGATGGACAGAAAACAATTGATCTTGATTTTTCACAGGTATTCACCTTGAAAGACTTCGCCATCTTGAGTATTAATCATATGATGAGCAGTTAAATTTAAACGTGAATAAAGTTCATCTCTGATGGGGCCTTTTAGGCCAACCTTGTCCATTGCTTGACGCATACAGGAAAGCCATGCATTTGCCCGTTTTGGTGTAACAGGAAATGGCAAATGACGTGCCCGAAGCATTGGATGACCATGTTCTTGCGTATAAAGGGCAGGGCCACCTAAATATTGGGTTAGAAATTGCTTTTGTTTTCTTGCCGTTTCTGTTAAATCGTTTGGAAATATAGGAGAAAGATCAGGATGTTGTCCAACCAAGCCGTAAAATGTTTCAATAAGACGGTGTAATGTCTTCTCACCGATGGCATCAAATGGTGTGGTATTTTTCTCGATCATGTTGATTACTCCTTTTTCATGAGTCTGTATGCTTATTGTAACAACGCCCTTTTTATATCTCAAATAAATAGCCCTGTAAATTGCATTTTGTAATAGAATGTCCCATTGCAACTAAAAAACCCCCTGTATTTTACACAAGGGGAATGGTCATTTTCATGCATTATATAAATCGCTGACTTTTCGAACATAATTAGTGGTCTCCTCAAAAGGAGGAATTCCACCGTATTTATCAACGTTAGCGGGGCCGGCATTGTAGGCAGCCAGTGCCAGTTCTATTTTTCCATCGTATTTATCAAGCAACTGTTTTAAGTATTTACTGCCAGCAAGGACATTTTGCCCAGGATCAAAGACATCACTAACTCCGAGAGATTTAGCGGTTCCAGGCATTAATTGCATTAAACCTGCAGCCCCAGTCTTGCTTACAGCATTCGTATTAAAGCTTGATTCTTGCTGAATAACAGCTTTTATTAACTTTGCGGGTATACTATTCTGCTGTGCAGCCTGATTAATAATTTTATCTATATTATTCGAAGTTTTAAATAATGAAAGCGGCGGCATAGAGGTTTTTGGCAGCGAATTTACTTCTGTAGCCGCAGTACTGGTTAATGGCTGAGATAATGCTAAAGTTTCCTCGTCTGACAGGATTTCATTCAGGATATCTTGAAACGAGGAACTGTCACTTGCTGTAGAATTACTCGAACCAAAATTTTGTACAGTTGTTAATTCCATCATCGCTTTCAGTTTATCGATGTTCATACCAGGATTCCCCTATCATTTTTCTTTTAATTTTTGAAGATAAAATCGCTTTATTTTATTATCTGTTTTTCGCTGTGGAATGTTATGCTGATCTAGAAATTCGAAGAAAATCTGCTTCCCTTGCTGATAATTTTCTACTTCGTATTCTAACTCAAAATCTTCTTTATTTAAATAGTAGCTATGATCAAAGACCAACAAACCATCTCTATACTTTATTTCAGCTCTTTTAGTAACCAGAGACCCGAAATATTCTATTTCAGAAAAAGAAATATTCATTTTTGAGATTAGCTCTTTTATTGTTCCGCTTGGCAGTTTTCCCGTGAGAATCGCAAGTGCGGCTTCTTCTTGGGATAAGTTTTGATTGGTTTCAAGAAGTCCGTCTTGATAGGGCTGTTTTAGCGTCATTTCAAATTTGCCACGCTTTTGGCGGATTCGTAATGCAGCTCCTTTGTCTTTTAAATGAAATGAAGGTGTATCAAAATAATGATTTTCCTGAGAAATAACTTGTTCATCAGGAATATCGAAAAAGTCAAGCAGCATGTGGTATTCATCTTTGGATAACATATTTTTAAATTCAATCTCGAGGTTTTGTGACAAATAACTTCATTCCCTTTTATAAATTTCATTTAGTATTTCCTTAATTATAATGAATTCTTAGGAGTATTGGGTGAATTATGGTAAAATAAGAAAGGAAATTTTGGAGGAAAGCATATGAATAAACTAATAAAAATACAGCAAGCAACCATTGAAAATAATCGAGTTCAATTACTTACAAATGAATCTATTACCGGTCTAATCCCGAGAGAACATATTCTTGTGGATTCAGACAATATTTCCTTTATTTATTTAATGGAAGAAAATGACCATTATGTCTATATTGGTTTAGATGAATCTGCATGGCCAGCTTTAAGGGAATCTATGAATAAAAAGCTGCCTGCCTATTTAATTTCAGATAATGACCAAATTGAATTAACCTCATTCCAAGAAGAAATAGAATATATCATTAACAATATTAAGGGGAATGGAAATTACGGAGAAGAAATGGTGGAAAAAGTCGAAAAGACATTTTAACTAGCTTAAGGATTGTGGTGTAAATGATCTATTGGGAAAAGTTCTTAGCCCCATATAAACAAGCGGTGAATGAACTAAAAGTAAAACTAAAAGGTATGCGGGGCCAATTTGAATTGGACTCATCCCATTCACCAATCGAATTTGTGACTGGAAGAGTAAAGCCAATTGCCAGTATTCTCGATAAAGCGAACCAAAAGGGGATTCCTTTGGATCGATTAGGATCGGAAATGCAAGATATTGCCGGACTTCGGATGATGTGCCAGTTTGTTGATGATATCCATTCTGTTGTAAGCTTGCTAAGAAACCGAAATGATTTCGAAATTGTGGAAGAAAGAGACTATATTTCACATAAAAAAACAAGTGGTTATCGGTCATATCATGTTGTCATCCGTTATCCCGTACAAACCATTCATGGTGAGAAAAAGATTTTAGTAGAAATTCAAATACGAACATTAGCAATGAATTTTTGGGCCACAATTGAACATTCATTGAATTATAAATATAGGGGTGCGTTTCCCGAGGACATCAAAATGAGGCTGCAGCGTGCGGCGGAAGCGGCATTCAGATTAGATGAGGAAATGTCGCTAATACGTGGGGAAATCCAAGAGGCACAGGCCTTTTTCACACAAAAAAAAGAATTAAAAACAGATGATAAAAGTTAGTGATGAAAAAGTAAATTGTATAGAGGGAGTATACTAGGATGAAGTTTGCGATTACTTCAAAAGGGGATCAAAAATCGAATACCATCATGCATAAAATGAGAACCTATTTATTGGACTTTGAGCTCATTTATGATGAAGACCAACCGGATATCGTGGTTTCAGTTGGCGGAGACGGAACACTTTTATACGCTTTCCACCGCTACTCAAGCAGATTAGATAAAACTTCTTTTGTTGGAATCCATACCGGACATCTTGGGTTTTATGCTGATTGGACACCAGAGGAAATGGAAAAGCTTGTCATTGCAATTGCCAAGACTCCATATCAGGTTGTTGAATATCCTCTAGTTGAGGTGATTGTTCGCTACCAAAATGGAGGTAAAGAAGCACGTTATCTGGCCTTAAACGAATCGACTATAAAAAGTGTTGAGGGAACTTTAGTGATTGATGTAGAGATTCGCGGTGATCATTTTGAGCGATTCCGCGGGGATGGTCTGTGTGTTTCAACACCTTCTGGAAGTACAGCATATAGTAAAGCGTTAGGCGGGGCAATTATTCACCCATCAATCGCTGCTCTCCAAGTAGCAGAAATGGCTTCCATTAACAATCGGGTCTTCCGTACAGTCGGGTCACCGCTTATATTGCCAGCACATCATACATGTTTACTAAAGCCGGTCAACCGATCTGATTTTCAGGTTGGGATCGACCATTTGACCATGCTGCATAAAGATGTTAAATCAATCCAGTTTCGGGTTGCCGAAGAAAGGGTCAGGTTTGCCCGTTTTCGTCCATTCCCTTTCTGGAAACGAGTTCACGATTCGTTTATTTCAGATTCTAATTAACTTTTGATGGAGCTATCATGATGTCATCTCGTTTTCGTCTTAGTTGGATAATTAATGAAAAGAATCAAGATAAGCTGATAAAGGATTTCCTTAAAGAACAAGCAATTTCCAGAACAGCCTTAACAGATATTAAATTTAAGGGCGGGAATATTCTAGTTAATGAAAAGGAAGTAAATGTCCGCTACAAGCTAAAACTGGAAGATGAATTAGTTTTATATTTTCCTCCTGAGGTTCCTAGTGAAGGAGTTGGCGGGGAGAACATTCCTCTGGATATTGTTTTTGAGGATGACTATTTGCTTGTTGTTAATAAACCTCCGGCAATGAATACTATTCCATCCCGGGAGCATCCTATGGGAAGTCTTGCCAATGCACTTGTTGGTTATTATGACAAGATCGGTATTGCTGCCACATCGCATATCGTGACACGTCTTGATCGAAATACGTCCGGCCTGGTTTTAATCGCTAAGCACCGGCATGTCCATCATTTATTTAGTGAAGCTCAAAAACGCGGACAGGTAAAACGGTCCTATGAAGCTTTTGCGAGTGGGGTAATTTCCGACGATCAAGGCAGGATTGAGGAACCGATTGGCAGAAAAGATGACAGCATCATTGAAAGGGAGGTGCGGGCTGACGGGCAATATGCCTGTACAAACTTTCAGGTGTTTGATCGGTATGATGGGTTTACCCATCTTGAATTACAGTTGGAAACTGGCAGGACCCATCAAATTAGAGTGCACATGGTTTTTTGGGGCCACCCCTTATTAGGTGATGATTTGTATGGCGGTGAAACAAAGCTCATTTCACGCCAGGCCTTGCATTGCAGAAGGCTGCGCTTTTTTCATCCTTTTCTATTGGACGAAATGGAGTTTTCGTGCGAGCTTCCTGAAGATATGAAAAGATTAATTAACGGCTGACCCGATGGGGTCAGCTTTGTTTTTAATTTAGACGGTGTGCTTTTGGTTTAGGGGAAACCCCTCGTCGATGCCTGAGAAGAGGGAAAAGTGATTCTGCCCGTGCTCAGGGAAAAAGAGCAAAACTGGGAAGAAAAAATGCTAATTCTGCCCGAACTCTTTGAAAAAGTACTAGGATGGGAAGAAAAGAGGGGTTATTCATCCCGTAGTCTAGTCAAGGGAACGGGGAGGAGAAGAAAAATCCACCGCCCGCCATTAATCAAACTCCCTAAATTTTTCAGCAACATATGGCATAGTAGAAGGAACAGAAACAATCTCCATCTCCGGGTATCTTATTGCTGAAAGCTTGCCCCCAAATACGGCTCCTGTATCAATATTATAGGTATTGTTGACCTTCCTAACTTCTTTTACAGGAGTATGACCGTAAACGATACAAGGTTTACCTTTGTATTCCTTAGCCCAATCCCTCCTGACCGGGGTTCCATCCGGATTTTTTTCTCCCGTTATGTCCCCATAAAGCACGAAGGTTTTGACCTTTGCCCCAGTTTGCCCGATGTATTTTTCTTTAATTCCAGCATGAGCAATAATTAACCTCCCGTCATCGAGGGTAAGATAAAGCGGTGCTTTTTCATAAAGCTCGATAAATTGATGGCGAACTTTTTGCTGATCCTTTTTGCTTAATGCCACATATTCTGCAACAGTTGTCTCAAGTCCGTGGGTCGTTTGTACCTTATTTCCAAGAAAATAACGATATAATTTATTACAATGATTTCCTGGGGTATAATAAGCTTGTTCCCGCTCGATAACTAAGTTCCAAACGATATCGATTATTTTCAATGATTCAGGTCCGCGGTCCGTCAAATCACCAACAAATCCGAGCTGACGCTGATCTGGATGGATGGGAAATCCCGTCTCCCACCTATACCCCAGCAATTTTGTTAACTCTTGAAATTCTTTAAAACACCCATGGATATCACCGATAATATCAATTTTCAAATTTCTGGCCTCCTTCGAACAAATCATTCTTAATTTTGGTTTGTTTCATTTTTTATATGTTAATGAATATTTTTTTTAGTAAGCAAAATAGAAGGGAGAGTGGACAATCTGGGACAGCATGCATCCGTAATATCCCTATTGATTGTGGTCGCTGCGGCATTTATTACGCCCATTATTCTGCACCGATTCAAATTAACCTTTATCCCAGTTGTTGTAGCTGAAATTCTAATGGGAATCGTTATTGGAAAAACTGGGTTAAATGTAGTCCATGCGGATACGTGGCTGGGAACTCTCTCCACGTTAGGATTTATCTTTTTAATGTTTTTAAGTGGTCTGGAAATTGATTTTTCTGCCTTTACCCATAATAAGAAAGCAGCTGGAGTTAAAAAAGAACCTAATTCATTCCTAGCTTCTGGCCTTATTTTTGGCGGCATTTTCATTATTTCGTTGGGCCTGTCATTTTTATTTGTATGGGCTGGATTTATTGGTAATGCCTTTTTAATGACGATGATTATTTCTACCATTTCTCTTGGAGTCGTTGTACCAACATTAAAAGAAGCGCATCTAATGAAAACAGTCATTGGCCAAATTATTTTGTTAACAGCGGTTATTGCCGATTTGGTAACG
>JAUZQA010000759.1 GCA_030705665.1 Bacillota bacterium | reverse complement strand
ACTTTCAGTATTTCATGCAGGTCTTGTAGCTCCGGCTTCACCGGGAAGTATTTTTGCTGTATTGGCAATGACTCCTAAAGGTGGTTACCTAGGAGTTCTGGCAGGGGTTTTTGTATCCGCTGTCGTGTCATTCCTCGTATCGGCGCTAATTTTAAAAACAACAAAAGATAAACAAAATACAGATGACTTGTCTGCAGCAGCTTCAAAAATGGAAGAGATGAAAGGAAAGAAAAGTTCAGTAGCAAGTGCTTTGACATCTAACCCTGGTACTTTTCCTGAAAATGTAAGCAATATTGTTTTTGCCTGCGATGCGGGTATGGGTTCAAGTGCGATGGGGGCATCACTTCTTCGCAAAAAGGTTAAGGAAGCCGGGTTGCCGATTACTGTAACGAATACAGCCATCAGAAACCTTACATCCGATGCCCAAATTGTTGTGACTCAGGCAGAGTTAACTCCAAGGGCAAAGAGTAAAGTTCCAAACGCCTATCATGTTTCTGTCGATAACTTCTTAGCAAGTCCAGAATACGACAAGCTAATTGTCCGACTTCAGAACCAGGGAGGAAACGGGTCTCAAGAAGTTGGTAAAGAAAATCCTGTTCCTAATGCAATAGAAATGGACATCCATCATGATGACTTACTGCTTGAAGAAAATATATTCTTAAACAAAGAGTTCGCAACAAAGGAAGAAGCAATTCGTTTTGCCGGAAGAGCATTGGTGAAGGCCGGTTATGTTAAGGAAGGTTATATTAATGCAATGATCGCCCGTGACGAGTTAACTTCTACCTTTATGGGTAATGATGTTGCGATCCCTCATGGAACGGAAGAGGCAAAAAAGGACGTCCTAAAATCTGGATTTACGGTTTTGCAAGTACCAAATGGAGTAGACTTCGGGGACGGTAACATGGCGCGCATCATTTTCGCGATTGCTGGGAAAGATGGCACCCATCTTGAGATCCTGTCAGGAATTGCAGTTACTTGTTCAGATATGGCCAATGTTGAAAAATTGGTAAAGGCTAAAACAGTTCAAGAAGTAATGGATATTTTGAATGATAAAGAAGAATTAGTTCATGTTTAATGAATAAAAAGCGCAATTTGCGCTTTTTATTCGTTATTTCTTTTCTGAAATGAGTTGGTAACATGTATTTTACCTCAAGAGAAAAAGCGATTATTGAATTAATTATTAAACAATCTGGAAAACATACTGCTTCATCGATTGCATCCGATTTAAATGTAAGTGTCCGCACGATTCATCGTGATCTGAAAACGATTGAAAAAGTTCTTGAGTCTTTTGGGCTCCAATTAGCCCGCAATACTATTAAAGGGTTCATTATTGAGGGAAAGAATGAACAATTATTTCGGTTAATCCAGTATCTAACCTCAACTCAGCCGGTTGATCAAACACCAAAGGAAAAAAAACTTTTGCTCCTGTTAGCATTGCTTGAAGAGGAATCTTACAAAATCCAGGGATTAGCTTCTTATCTGGGTATCAGTATTTCAACATTAACCTCCTATTTGGATGATTTGACGAACTGGATCAAAGATTTCCCGATTGAAATTACTAGGAAAAAAGGGGTAGGAGTTGAGGTTTATGGAAAGGAATCCAATAAACGTAAAGCTCTTGCAAGATTTTTTTTACAGCATTTTAATGAGGAACTGATTGAAAGTCTGTTTTTAATAGAAAAAGGGAAAGGCACTGAGAAAATTGTTCTGTATTATTTACAAGCGGACTATCTTTCTGTCATAGACAGGGTGGTAAATAGCACATTCCATCAATTAAAATCCCGCCTGGCAGATAGTGATTACATGGGGTTAATTGTGCAAATTTGCATCACAATACAAAGGACAGAAGACGAATTTCTTTTGGCGGAAGAGGACGTATATTCACTCGAATTGACAAATGAATATAGCATTATCGTTCAAATATGTAAAGAGTTGGAAAGACTATGTGCGGTGACTTTCACAAAAGAGGATCTTCTTTATTTAGCTGTCGTTTTTAAAGGATCCAAACTTCAGGCAGTGGATGCGATTCCTTATGACCGTGTTGTTCTTAACCAGATGGTGAAAAATATCATACGGGGTGTATCTTCGCAGCTGCATGTTGACTTTACAAACGATTTCTCTTTATTT
>JAUZQA010000758.1 GCA_030705665.1 Bacillota bacterium | reverse complement strand
GCTTCTTCCCTTTTTTGATACAATTCTAAAAGGGAGAAGCTTGGGAGGGATTTTTAGCATGAATAAACGTTATCTTCTTCTTACGATCATATTAATAATTACCTTCACTGGAGGTTTCTTTGCCGGAATATTTTACATTTCTTCTACATCTTCAAAAAATAATGCCGCGATAATTAAGACTCGAAAAGTGAAAATGACTCCTCAACCAAAAAAGGCTCTTAAATATAAAACAAAATCAAACCATCATTCTACAAGTGAAAAAGTATTTACAGCATATGTACAGGATTATCGAAACCCTAATGTAGTCGATTATTCAAAGTTAACATATGTCAATTTTTCCTTTGCTCATCCCACTAAGGATGGCGGACTTTTATTAAATGGGAAAATGGCGAGCGACAACTTACATGCAATGGTGGCAAAAGCTCATCAGCACGGAACAAAGATTATGCTTGCAATCGGCGGCTGGTACAATATTCAGGGCGGTGAATCGTATAATTATTTTAAGCCTGCTATAACCGACCCTTCTGCCAGAACGAAGCTTGTTAATGAGATTCTGAACATGGCAGACCGAGAAAAACTGGATGGAATTGATATTGATTTTGAACACCCCCGTTCCAATGATGATGCCCTTAACCTGACTGCCTTTATGAAAGATTTGAATGATAAGCTCCATCGGGAACATAAGGAATTATCCATTGCTGTTCATTCCAAAATAAACAGTAATACGGGAACAGAGGCTAATTATGTGGTGTACGATCCAACGATGTTTCAATATGTTGATCATGTCAATATCATGGCCTATGATGGTCAATATGATGGTGGATATCATGCAGCTAATTTGTCCCCCTACCCGTTTACCGAGGAAATCGTAAATTATTGGTCGAAGCTTTTTGATCAAAACAACGTTTCAAAACAAAAACTCGTATTAGGGGTGCCTTCATATGCACAGCCGGAAAATCCGGCCATAAAACAGGTATCTTACTCTGCCATCCTAAAGAATAACCCGGCAAATGCACAAACTGACAGCGTCAATATGAATGGGACAACCTATTATTATAATGGGCTGCAAACAATCCAAAAGAAAACAAAACTTGCCCTTGACCATGGTTTTGGAGGAATGATGTTGTGGGAATCTGGCCTCGATGCCTCGGGACCGCAAAGTATTACTTCGACAGTTTCTGCCGTATTGAAAAGCTCAGAAAAAGGTGAAAAACAACAAATTGCACAAGTACAATAAAATAATTGGATTAAAAGGCGATTGATACACCTGATAATGCAGGATCAATCGCCTTTTTGTAATATTTGTCACTTATTTGAACAACATTTCACAATTTTATCACATTTCACCTTTCGACTTATTTCTACAAAGGCGTATAATAAAGGAAAGAAATAAAAAAGAAATAAATGGTAATAAGTTTAATTCTCTTCATAGAATCGCTAAGAATGGTTTTTAGTCACTTGTATAAAATTACATTTAAAGGAGTCGGTAAAAATGACAGGCATTCTTTTACTTGAAAGAGAAACAGAAACAGAGACAGAAAATAAATATGAGTTTGTTGAATACATTGGTCTTACACATGAAATCACTAAATTGGCAAGTGGAGCACGTGACGAGGATTAATGTTAAATAGATAAAAATTTACGGCACAATCCATTGCGGATCGTGCCGTTTTTGTTTTTATTTTACATTTTCTTATCCAATTTGCTCTTCACTGTTTTCCATGTTTAGAAATGCTCGTTTACTTGGAATTTGGGTTAATTCAGATCTTTTCAATAAATAATGTAAATGTTGAACAGGCATTGATCCATGTCCTTTGCTATCGCCGAGCGTGAATTGTATCGTTACTCCATTGTCGCGAATAACCGTAAGTGCTTCAGCAGAATTAAAGAATCCTTTAATATTTTGCGATATTTGATATTTTGTACCTTCTTCAATTGGCAATTGACTCGCTCCTTTTTTTCTTCATCTTACTAGTATTATTCCATCATATCTTTTTATACATACCTATTTTTTCTAAAGAAAACTCCCAGTTTTGTCCAAAATAAAAGCCCAGTCCACATTATTTTGTGAACTGGGCTTTTTACCTTATATTGTAATAATCTTATGTTTATTCTCTTTGAGTTATAT
>JAUZQA010000757.1 GCA_030705665.1 Bacillota bacterium | reverse complement strand
TATCCTTTCCTTTGACCTCGACTTCTCCCATGTGCGAAACATCAAAAAGCCCAGCTCTTGTCCTGACAGCTTCATGTTCTTCTTTTATGCTGGAAAATTGGACAGGTAATTCCCAGCCCCCGAAGTCGATTGTTTTTCCACCGTATTCCTTGTAGATCACAAAAAGTGGTGTTCGTTTCAATTCAGTCATTCAAAATCCCCCTTTTTTCGACTTATTTTGCCCACTAAAAAAGGACAGAAACCTCCCTTTAAAAAAAGTAGGTCTCTGTCCTTGCACCTGAAAGTTTAACCTAAATGGCTTTCCCCTTTGGTGGCTGCATGACTAATGAAGCACTCTCCAGAGCTGCGTCAAACAAGAGTTCTTTTGCCTGAGAGATTCACAGTCGCTACTGCTTGCTCCTTCGGCGCTACACTTACCATTTTTGTAGTCTCTCCCCATGTTTTCATCCGCATTTATAAAATTTTACAAATTGGTCATACTATAACAAACTCTAAAGATTTTACGTAATTAAAAATATTTCAAACTTTCAAAGCTACTTTCATCCTACATGAAAATGGATTATTGAGCAATAAATTTTTGACTAAAAGGAGTTAATACCATGTCGGTCCAAATTGATTTTGATTTCTCCTGGCAGGATGGTTTGCTGCATAGAATTGACCACGATGGACCATGGGGAAATTGGGAGCTATTTAAACTTGCAGTGGACATCGAGAAACACTTAGTCATTTCTGAATTTGAGGGTCTCCAAGCCCCTAAGCATCTGCCAAATCTAACTCCGCTTCCCCATCAGCTTGAAACGGCAAAGCAAGTGATCGAAAACATGAATGGCAAAGCCATTCTTGCAGATGAAGTTGGACTAGGAAAAACAATTGAAGCTGGGTTAATTTTAAAAGAATACATGATACGGGGACTAGTCAAAAAGGTACTGATTCTTGTTCCGGCGTCGCTTGTTACCCAGTGGGCATCAGAATTAAATTCAAAATTCTTCATTCCCGCCGTTACACAGCGAAAAAGCTATGTTTGGGAACAATATGATGTCGTTGTTTCCTCCATTGACACAGCTAAGCGAAGCCCACATCGAGAGATCATTAATCAACTGGACTATGATCTAATCATTATTGATGAGGCCCATAAACTAAAAAATAATAAAACCAAAAACTATGAATTTGTCCAAAACCTAAAAAAGAAATTTTGTTTACTGTTAACCGCTACACCGATTCAAAACCGAATCGAGGAAATTTTCAACTTAGTCTCGCTTTTAAAGCCCGGACACTTAGGAAGTGAAACAGCTTTCTATGAAAAATATAAACGGGATTCCCGCTCCTTAAATGATGACGAGCATTTAAAGGAATTAGTGAACAAAGTGATGGTCCGAAATCGGCGTGCTGATACGGGAATAGAATGGACAAAACGAAAAGTGGAAACAATCCCAATCGAAATTACCGAGCCAGAAAGAGAACTATACAATGCAATAACCGAATTAAAAAGTGAAGGTGATTGGACGCAAGGCAGTGCCTTTTCTGTTATGACACTGCAGCGTGAAGCATGCAGCAGCAGGGAAGCTGTCTACCATACTCTGAAAAACATGCTTGAAAAACAAGAAAATCCAAGCCAAGCTTACAAGGATAAAATCCAATATTTAATTTCTAATGTAGAGGCAGTCGGGCAAAATTCAAAGGCCAAAAAAGCACTGGAGCTAATTCAAACCATTGATGATAAGGTTATTATTTTTACCGAATATCGGGCTACCCAACTCTATTTACAATGGTTTTTAAAACAAAATGGTATTACATCCGTGCCTTTCCGCGGAGGGTTTAAGCGTGGGAAAAAGGATTGGATGCGTGAGCTGTTCCAAAAACATGCCCAGGTCTTAATAGCAACAGAAGCCGGCGGTGAAGGGATCAATCTGCAGTTTTGCAATCATATTATTAATTTTGATTTACCTTGGAATCCAATGCGTCTTGAGCAACGAATTGGGCGGATTCATCGTCTTGGCCAAGAAAAGGATGTAATGATCTATAATTTTGCGATTAAGGATACTGTTGAAGAACATATCTTAAAACTGTTATATGAAAAAATTCATCTCTTTGAAAAAGTAATTGGCGAGCTCGATGATATTCTAACTAAGCTG
>JAUZQA010000756.1 GCA_030705665.1 Bacillota bacterium | reverse complement strand
GCCAAAAAGGTATGACCATCTAAATTAATTGGTGATAGATCAATCAATTTAGCTTCCTCTCCTTTCCCTTTCAATTTATGAAAAGAGCAAAAAAGAGTTCCGCCTGTTTTATGCTTAATTTCCCAAAAATTAGCATATGTCCATATTATTGAAGAATTTTCCGCAAAAAAAGAAAACCGCTCCCGATATTGGAAGCGGATCTTATTACTATTAACCAATTGAACCTTCCATCTCGAATTTGATGAGACGATTCATTTCAACGGCATATTCCATTGGAAGTTCTTTTGTAAATGGCTCAATAAAGCCCATAACGATCATTTCAGTTGCTTCCTGTTCCGAAACTCCACGGCTCATTAAATAGAAGAGCTGCTCTTCTGAAACCTTCGAAACCTTTGCTTCGTGCTCAAGCGAGATATTATCGTTTAAAACCTCATTGTATGGAATGGTATCCGATGTAGATTTATTATCCATAATGAGTGTATCACATTCAATATTTGCACGGGCTCCATCTGCTTTACGTCCAAAATGAACAAGACCGCGATAGTTGGTTTTACCGCCATGCTTTGAAATCGACTTAGATACAATGGTTGAAGATGTATTTGGAGCCAAATGAATCATCTTTGATCCTGTATCTTGAACTTGACCCTTACCGGCAATCGCAATTGACAATGTCAAACCGCGAGCACCTTCACCTTTTAGGATTACAGCAGGGTATTTCATCGTTAGCTTAGATCCAATATTTCCGTCGATCCATTCCATTGTTGCATTTTCTTCACAAACCGCACGTTTCGTCACAAGGTTATACACGTTATTTGCCCAGTTTTGAATCGTTGAATAACGGCAGTATGCACCTTTTTTAATGATGATTTCAACAACCGCACTGTGCAAAGAGTTTGTTGTATAAACAGGAGCTGTACAGCCTTCCACATAATGCACGGATGCACCTTCATCAACAATGATTAATGTACGTTCGAACTGACCCATATTTTCAGAGTTAATTCGGAAATACGCTTGTAATGGTGTATCTACCTTTATACCTGGTGGAACATAGATGAATGAACCACCAGACCAAACTGCAGAGTTTAGCGCTGCGAATTTATTATCTGTTGGCGGAATAACTTTTGCCCAGTGCTCGCGGAAAATATCTTCATTTTCCCTTAAAGCAGAATCCGTATCCTTGAAGACGATTCCTAGTGCTTCAAGGTCTTCCTTCATGTTGTGATAAACAACTTCTGACTCATATTGGGCAGAAACCCCAGCAAGGTATTTTTGCTCTGCTTCTGGAATTCCTAATTTATCAAATGTCGCTTTAATTTCTTCAGGCACTTCGCTCCATGATTTTTCCGATTTCTCTGATGGTTTTACATAATAAGTAATCTCATCAAAGTTTAACGAATTCAAATCTCCGCCCCATTGCGGCATCGGCATGTTGTAGAAGAGCTCTAATGATTTTAAGCGAAAATCAAGCATCCATTGGGGCTCATTTTTCATTTTTGAGATTTCCTCAACGATTTCACGTGTCAAACCACGTTTTGATCGGAAAATGGAAACGTCTTTATCGGCAAAACCATATTTATAATCACCGATCTCCGGCATTTTCTTTGCCATTGTCGTGTTCCTCCATTCGTAGATGATTACGGGTATTGACACCCTTCGTCATTTATTCTTGTTTTAAACCTTTTTCCATTGCCTTCCAAGCAAGAGTTGCACATTTTATTCGAGCAGGAAACTTGGCAACACCCTGCAATGCTTCAATATCACCAAGGTCAAGATCTTCATCATATTCTTTTCCTTGCATCATATTGGAAAAAATTTCGGCTAATTTTAAGGCATCTTCAATTTTTTTTCCTTTGATGGCCTGGGTCATCATGGAAGCGGAAGACATCGAAATCGAACAACCTTCCCCTTCGTACTTAACATCTGTTACGATCCCATCATCAACCTTCATCGTTAATTGAATTCTGTCTCCACATGTTGGGTTATTCATATTTATTGTCAGGTTTCCTTCTTCAAGAACCCCACGGTTGCGAGGTTTTTTATAATGATCCATAATAACCCGACGGTAAAGCATATCTAAATTATTAGAAGACATCGCTAAAATACTCCTTCGTTTTGACAAGCCCTTCCACAAG
>JAUZQA010000755.1 GCA_030705665.1 Bacillota bacterium | reverse complement strand
TCTCAAATGAGAAAGGTATATTTTATATTATTCTGGCAGAACATCTTTAAATTCGACTATCGTTTCAGGGGTATTTGTTCCTTCTTTTCCTTTGAAAAGGTCGATATTAACGGTCACATCCATACAGCCAAGGTATTTTCCGTTTTCATCTCGTACGGCCATGAATTTTTGGTAAATTTGACCGGCTTCACCAGATCGTTTTGGAAACCAAAATTCCCATTCGTCGCGTGTTCCTGATCGGAAGTCATTCAACAATTTTGCAACGTGGTGAGCTACTTTTGGGTGAAGCTCAAGCACAGGGCGACCAATCGCTTCTTTACGGCGACCATGCACGCGATTTGGATTATTGGAATACCAGCGGAAAATATCGTTGGCATCGCAAAAGCCCATTTCGAATGGCAAAAGTTTGATGATTGAATCCAAAGTGCTTGCTTTAATCGGACCAGTTTCAAAATTAATTACTGCTTCAGGACTAATTAAATCAGACAATTTTTCTTCGAACATATATAAATCTCCTTTATGAGAGCAAAATAATATAAATATTGGTGAGCAAGAAATTGCCTACTAATATTATAATCTTTTTATTACCATTAGCAATGGGAGTAAATTGGAATAAAGATGAAAGGCATATTAGTAGAAGTGTGAAGGGATTAACTGAAGTTTAATAGAATGATGACTGTTTCAAAACATGGTGACTAGTATTTCCAAGTGATATACATCACAATTTGATGAGTTCTTCTTTTCTATAATAAGGATGAAAGGAAATTGACCATAGCAGTGAGTTGAAAAATTTCAGACAATAATTAACTTAAAAGGGGAAGGCTTATGCAAACAAAGGAAATGAAATGGGAAACTTCAAAGGTGAAAGGAATCTTCTCAAGGGATCTATTGAATGACATGGATGGGACATTTAAAATGGTAAAACTTTCCCCAAATTCGACATACCCAATTCATCAACACCCAAATAAAACGGAATTTGCTTTCGTGCTTCAAGGGACATTGACCGCTACGATAGGCGAAGAAGAATTGATCGGTGAGGAAGGAGCATTTTTTACATTTCCGGTAGGTACCTTGCATGGGTTGAAAAACTCGGATCAGGACAAAGAAACAATTATATTAGTGGGTGCGATTATGAAAAAACAAGCGGAACCTTCCCTTGAACATGAAAATGCACTTATGAATCCGAAGCTTATTGAAAATGGGGCTCCTCAACTTCGCCCACTTGTGGAAGATCACACCTCCGACCCATCAATCGGGTAAAGATCGTGAAGAAATGTACTTTAACAAACGGCGCCATTCTTGAGGATTGGCGCTCAATTTCAATTTTATGGTCATATTATTTTCTTTTGTGCAAACGGTTCTGGAAAGTTTAGGCAGGAAAGTCATAAAATAATGTAGAAAATAAGGGGGAAGAAAAATAAGGGTGTGAAAGTGTGGAGAAAAGAATTAAATATGAAATGAATATTATACAAATCGCATTCGGTATTTTATCGGTAATGGGCATCCTTCCAGGCATAATGATGGGGATGATTTTTGATGCACCTGGTTCCGAAAAGGAGATTTTCAGGTGGATGATTTTTATTTCATATCCATGTTTTGTCTTAACATTTATAATAACAGCAATATTCTCTAGAATATTTTATCGATTTAAGAAATATAAGATAGCCAGATGGCTCAATGTTATACCAGCTTTTTGGATTCTGTGGGCTTTTTGCTGGTTCTTTTATTGGAACTCACAATAAGTAGGGACTAGTGGAATGGAAGTCTTGTAGATTTGGTAGGTAGTTTGGGTTGGAAAACTCCTGGAATACTTTTTTGTTACGGGGTGCGTTTGTTTAAGAAAATGTCCAGAATTTATGTTTCCTTTTTGTTTTTAGTTAATAAAAATAATGTTTTTAAGTATTAAGAAAAAAAAACCCTGGGAGGACCCAGGGCTAATCTAAAAGGCTTATTGCCTATCTTTTTTATTAATTTTTAACCCTTCGTCACCATTTACCATCTTAGACTTTTACAAAGACTAGGAATTTTTCCTATAAATCATAAAATTCCGCTCGTCTGTCAGCGACACTTGGCAGTTTTTCACGAACGCGTTTAATCCTTTCAAGATCTATTTCAGAAAGGATGATCGTTTCTT
>JAUZQA010000754.1 GCA_030705665.1 Bacillota bacterium | reverse complement strand
GTTAATATTATGTATGGCTGCGATAAATTCTGTACGTACTGTATCGTTCCATTTACCCGCGGTAAAGAGCGCAGCCGCAGACCTGAAGAGGTCATCCAGGAAGTA
The DNA here is from genome assembly GCA_030705665.1 of Bacillota bacterium. The sequence continues at coordinate 2,030 of JAUZQA010000754.1, read as the reverse complement.
CGACAATTAGCTGCCCAAGGGTATCAAGAAATCACATTGTTAGGCCAAAACGTGAACGCCTATGGAAAAGACTTTGAGGATATGAAATATGGCCTTGGCGATTTAATGGATGAGATTCGCAAGATTAACATCCCAAGAATTCGGTTTACGACAAGCCATCCGCGTGATTTTGATGACCATCTTATTGAAGTTCTTGCAAAAGGCGGCAACCTGATGCCGCATATCCATCTTCCTGTTCAATCAGGGTCAACTGAAATCTTAAAAATTATGGCCCGTAAATATTCAAGAGATCAATATTTGGAATTGGTTAGAAAAATTAAAGCCGCCATTCCTAATGTTACTTTAACAACGGATATCATTGTTGGATACCCAAATGAAACAGAGGAGCAATTTGAAGAAACCATGTCCCTTTATCGTGAAGTGGGCTATGAAGCTGCATATACTTTCGTTTATTCTCCACGGGAAGGTACCCCAGCAGCACAAATGCAGGATAATGTTCCATTAGAAGTAAAGAAAGAACGTCTGCAACGCCTTAATAATCTGGTAAATGATTTATCCGCTGATGCCATGAAACAATATCAAGATCAAATTGTCGAAGTATTGGTCGAAGGTGAAAGCAAAAATAATCCAGATGTTTTAGCAGGATACACTAGTAAGAGTAAACTAGTAAACTTTAATGGTCCTAAAACAGCAATTGGAAAAATTGTGAAGGTAAAAATCACGGATGCGAAAACATGGTCCTTAAACGGAGAAATGATCGAGGAAGTAAAACGGGTAGAGGTGAAGTAAAGTGACGAAGTATACAAAGGATGAAATCGTCGCCCGTGCCAGGGACTTGGCACGGATGGTGGCCGAGACGGATGAAGTTGATTTTTTTAAACGGGCAGAAGCGCAAATCCAGGAAAATAAAAAAGTAAGTACAATCATTTCAGATATCAAAGCATTACAGAAACAAGCAGTAAACCTTCAGCATTATGGAAAACCTGAAGCACTAAAAAAAGTGGAGGAAAAAATCGATGCTCTTCAGCAGGAATTGGATGATATTCCGGTCGTTCAGGAATTCAAACAATCACAGCTTGAAGTAAACGAATTGCTGCAAATTATTGCTTCTGCGATCTCGAATACAGTTACAGATGAAATCATTCTAGCAACAGGTGGAGATCTTTTGACAGGTGAAACTGGAGCAAGCCTTGCAAATGACGAGGGCTGCGGCTGCGGTATTGATCATGATCACGAACATTAACGAATTGACCAGGCTTTTGTTCAGCCTGGTTTTTTATTTTGCCTTATAAAGAAAAAAACCTCAAAGGAACAAACCACATTCACCCACATAAGATGAAGTATGACTAAACTTTTATCCACCATTCACAAAAATATATCGCACACTAGTCTAAAAATCAGCATAGGATGAAATGAAAATGAAAGAGGAGGGTTCGCTCGAAATGGGAGATTACAGAGAGATTATTACAAAAGCGGTCGTAGCGAAAGGACGAAAATTTACGCAGTCCAATCATACGATTTGCCCAGCGCATAATCCGACAAGTATTTTAGGCTGTTGGATCATCAACCATAAATACGAAGCGAAAAAAGCCGGCAAAACAGTAGAGATACACGGCCACTATGACATTAACGTTTGGTACTCTTACAGCAACAATACCAAAACAGAAGTAGTAACTGAACGTGTTTCGTACACAGATGTCATAAAGTTAAAGTATCGGGATCAGGATGTCTTAGGGGATAATGAAATTATTGCTAAAGTACTTCAACAACCAAATTGTGTTGAGGCAGTTATTTCTCCAAACGGCAATAAAATTATTGTTCATGTCGAGAGAGAATTTCTTGTGGAGGTAATCGGCGAAACTAAAATTTGTGTAGCGATTAACCCAGAAGGATGCTCTTGTGATGATGATGAATGGGGAATGGATGTAGATGACGAAGAATTTGAAGATCTAGACCCTGATTTCTTAGTCGGCTCAGAAGAAGAATAAATATACTAGGGAGGACCTTACTTCCCTAGTTTTTCTTTTCAT
>JAUZQA010000753.1 GCA_030705665.1 Bacillota bacterium | reverse complement strand
TTCAGGTACCACATTATCATCCAGTAAAAATTGGCCTCCAGATTTTAATACCCGAAATACTTCGTTTACAAATTTGTTTACGTTCGGAAAATGGTGCGGAGCAATTCTGCAGGTAACAATATCAAAGCTTTGAGCAGAAAAAGGCAGGTCTTCGGCGTCACCTTGAACAAACTCAACATTTTGATGGCCATTTCCGCGGATAAACTTTTCAGCTACAACTAACATTTGGGCCGTTAGGTCCAAAGCTATCACTTTATTAACGAATGAGGCAAAGCCATTTGCTGTATGTCCTCCACCCGTAGCAATATCCAGGACAACTTCCTCACCTGTTATTTTCGCTAATTTTAGTAATTTTTGCAGGTCCACGCCGTCTTTATGAATAGAGCTTGTAACATAGGATTCAGCATTCTTTCCAAATTGCTGCTTAACTTCTTTTTTATAATCCACTCTTCTCCCCTCCAAATCTTACTTTATCTTTATCATGATATTTTGAAAAGAACGGATTTATTATAATTGCTAATAAGTTAAAGTTATGGAATGTTGAGTTCTATGGGAGAATTATAAATCTATTTCCAATGAAACCGGGCAATGGTCGCTTCCCATAATTTCAGAATTGATCTTGGCCTCATGGATTCTGTCCTTTATGTTATGTGATGTAATAAAATAATCAATACGCCATCCAATGTTCCGCTCCCGAACTTTTAACATATAGGACCACCAGGAATAGGCCCCTTCTCGGTCTGGATATAAGTGCCGAAAACTATCAACAAATCCAGATTCGAGCAAGACTGTCATTTTCCCGCGTTCTTCAGGAGTAAACCCAGAATTATTTAAATTGGATTTAGGGTTTTTCAAGTCTATTTCCTGATGGGCAACATTTAAATCACCACAAAGTATGATTGGCTTTGATTTGTCGAGTTCTTGAAGATAGGTTCGGATTTTATCTTCCCATTCTAAGCGAAATCCTAATCTTGCTAAATCTCGCTGGGAATTGGGGGTATAAACATTTACCAAGAAAAACTTTTCATACTCTAGGGTAATGATTCTTCCCTCAGGCTCCGAATCATCAACATCAAATCCGTATTTGACTGAAAGAGGTTCTAGCCTAGAAAAAACAGCTGTTCCTGAATAGCCTTTTTTTTCAGCATAATTCCAAAATTGATAATAGCCCTCTAAATCAAGTTGAATTTGTCCTTCCTGTAATTTTGTTTCCTGTATACAAAACAGGTCTGCGTCTACTTCATGAAAAAAATCTAAAAAGCCTTTTTTAACACAAGCTCTAAGGCCATTAACATTCCAAGAAACTAATTTCATCGTTATTTATTTCCCCTTGCTGCTAGTATTTTATATAGTAATCTCACTTAATAAAACGTAATGAAGATATTGTATCAAGATCGTTCAATCATGAAAAGTAAATGGAATCAGTGAAAAATAATTATAGAAAAAAGAAAGAAGGGAGTAGAATTCCTACCCCCCTCTTACTTTTACTCGACGTCGAATACTTCAACTTTCTCCATAACATCGCCATTTTTCATTGCTCTTACAGCTTCAAGGTCTGATGTTACTTGTCCAAATACAGTATGGACTCCATTTAAATGTGGCTGTGATTCATGTACGATGAAGAATTGGCTTCCGCCTGTATCTTTTCCTGCGTGTGCCATTGATAAGGATCCTGGCACATGCTTATGTGGATTTCCTTCTGTTTCACATTTAATTGTGTAGCCAGGACCACCCATTCCTGTTCCGGTTGGGTCTCCTCCTTGAGAAACGAATCCAGGTATTACTCTATGGAAAACAACTCCATTATAGAATCCAGAATTGGCTAATTTTTCAAAGTTTGCAACGGTGCCTGGGGCTTCGTTTGGAAAAAGATCAAACTCAATTTTATTTCCATTATTCATTAGTATGTATCCTTTTTTTGCCACTTGTACCATCTCCTTTATGTAAAATCATTTTTATCATACACTTTTTATACAAAAATGGAAAGTCTGACTCATTTTTGTATATACTAATAGTACCCCCTTCCGAACAATTCGCTTGTTGCGGGACACTTAACCATGTACGGACGGAAGGGGCTGGAGTCCAACCCCTGGACGCCAAAAAGCCAAGACAAATGTCTTGGCTTTTAGTTTTTGTT
>JAUZQA010000752.1 GCA_030705665.1 Bacillota bacterium | reverse complement strand
TATGAAATCTTTACAATATGCATTTCGTGACCGTCGTCAGAAAAAACGCGACTTCCGTAAACTTTGGATTACTCGTATCAATGCAGCAGCACGCATCAACGGTCTTTCTTACAGCCGTTTAATGCATGGTCTTAAGCTAGCTGGAATCGAAGTTAACCGTAAAATGCTTGCTGATTTAGCTATTAATGATGCAAATGCTTTTGCAGAATTAGCAACTGCAGCTAAACAACAATTCAATAAGTAATCGAATTAAAAATAGCCATTCTCAGGTATTGAGGATGGCTTTTTCCATAACTATGGAGGGTGGGAAAAATGGAAATTATCTTGTTTTATTTTATTATGAATCTTGTTGGTTTATTTATAATGAAGATAGATAAAAATAGAGCGATCCATCATGAGTATCGCATTTCTGAAAAGTCATTATGGCTAACGGCTTTGCTTGGCGGTGCTGTCGGAACAACACTTGGAATGCAGCTGTTCCGCCATAAAACGAAACACTTGTCATTTAAAATAGGATTTCCTCTTTTAGCTGTGATTGAATTGATCCTGTTTATCTATTTTTGCGGGGCTGCCTTTTTATCTCATTAATTCAAAAAAAGGATTGTTCCAATTGATTTTCGCTTTTGGGTATTGTTTTTGAATCTTCTGTTCGATAAAGAGGAGGTCAGGAAGACTTACTTTTGTCAGAGCAGCAGAATTATGAGCCCAAACATAAATAGAATCGACTCTGAAGGAATTTTTTTCAGGACCAAGATGTTTTTCTCCTTCAAAAACAACACCTTTATAGGTAAGAAGAAAATTTTTTCGGACATTATTTCTGTCATCAATTATATAGTAACGTTTGTGTTTAACAGCATGCTTAAATTTTCGGTTTGGTGTTCCTACCGTTTTAATAAACAGGTTTAGGAAGTAAAGAATAAGCGAAAAAAGAAAACACCATAATATCCAAACCATCATTCGATCCTCCACATTGTTTTTCATTCATACGAAATGGAAATAAAAAGGTTTCGTCCATTTAAAAAATATTTTAACTAGTATTGAAAGGATTGAGAATATGTCTATTGAAAAATTGTTTGAAATGCAGTCAGCGCTAGACCACTATATTGAGGAAAATCATCAACTGCAGAATGAGAATTTATTTGACCGAAAGGTTCTTGCGTTGCTAGTAGAAATTGGGGAGCTTGCAAACGAAACGAGATCCTTTAAGTTCTGGAGCGTGAAACCTTCATCAGAAAAAAAGGTAATCCTGGAAGAGTTTGTTGATGGTGTCCACTTTATTTTATCATTGGGTTTAGAATGTGGCTTTCAAAACCAGGGATTAAAAATTGAAAAGGTAGTGTCAACACAAGACATTAATGAGCAATTTCTAAGTATCTATCAAGCAGTAAGTATTTTTCAAAAAACAAAAAGCATAAATGATTATCTGCATGTATTTGAAAGTTATTTACAGCTCGGAACACTGCTTGGGATTAAGTATGAAGAAATCGAGCAGGCATATATAGAAAAAAATGAAGTAAATTATAAAAGACAGAATCAAAACTATTGATTTGTAATGGCTCAAATCTAGTGGGTATAATGAAAAATGAACATATAAAAAGGGGGGCTATACATGGTGAAAATGGATGAAACATTAACAATGTTAAAAGATTTAACCGATGCCAAAGGTGTTCCAGGCAATGAACGTGAAGCTCGGAATGTGATGAAAAAATACATAGAACCATTCGCAGATGAAATAACAACCGATGGGCTCGGCAGTTTAATTGCCAAAAAAACGGGTAAAGAAGGCGGCCCTAAAATTATGATTGCCGGCCACTTGGACGAGGTCGGATTTATGGTTACGCAAATTGATGATAAAGGCTTTTTGCGTTTTCAGACTGTTGGCGGCTGGTGGTCACAGGTAATGCTCGCCCAACGGGTTACGATTGTAACGAAAAAAGGGGATGTTACAGGTATTATCGGCTCAAAACCTCCGCATATTTTATCACCTGAAGCTCGTAAAAAACCTGTGGAAATTAAAGATATGTTCATTGATATAGGTGCCTCTAGCCGTGAAGAAGCCGTCGAATGGGGGATTCAGCCAGGCGACATGGTCGTTCCGTATTTTGAATTTACGGTCATGAACAATGAAAAGATGCTTTTGGCAAAAGCC
>JAUZQA010000751.1 GCA_030705665.1 Bacillota bacterium | reverse complement strand
TCAATGCTTGCCCCTTGAATAAAGGTTCCTGCCGCCATGATTACATCATCTTCATAGCCCGGCATATAGCTTGGGTGCGGTGTTACATATGAATTAATCGGTGAGGCAAATTGGATTGCTTGGCAGAAAGCAATCATTTTCTCACGATCATCAAATTGGACGGATTGGATTAAATCAGTACGTTTAGCATTCCACCTTGGACTGGAATTCATTCCAAGTTTTTCGAGCATGGCCGCTGTAAAAACCGCACCTTTCAATGCTTGCCCGACCACGTGCGGAGCGAGGAAGAACCCTTGATACATCTCCTGAAGACTATATAAGGATGCACCTGCCTCGGCTCCAATTCCTGGGGAGGTCATGCGGTAGGAGCATGCTTCGACCCATTTTTGTTTGCCGACGATATAACCGCCCGTTTTGGCAATTCCGCCTCCTGGATTTTTAATCAAGGAACCTGCCATTAAATCTGCGCCAACATGGCATGGTTCCATGTCCTCAACAAATTCCCCGTAGCAGTTATCGACAAACACAACCACATCATTTTTGATTTCTTTGACATAAGAAATCATTTCTTGAATGTCCGCAATGGTAAACGACGGGCGTGTAGCGTAGCCTTTTGAACGCTGAATGCCAATCATTTTCGTGTTCGGTTTTATTTTTCCGGCAACCTCTTGAAAATCAATTTTTCCATCAGAGGTTAGGGCGACACTATCATAGGATATGCCGAACTCCCGAAGTGAACCAACGCCGCTTCCGCGGATTCCAACGATTTCTTCAAGGGTGTCATAAGGTTTTCCTGTTATGTACAGCAATTCATCCCCAGGACGCAGCACGCCAAACAAGGCAATCGAAATCGCGTGTGTACCCGAAATAATTTGCGGCCTGACTAAACCTGCCTCACCGCCAAACACATCAGCGTACACTTTTTCGAGTGTATCGCGGCCGATATCATCATAGCCATACCCTGTGGATGGCATAAAGTGTGAATCACTGACTCGATGTTTTTGAAAACTTTCCAAGACGCGGAATTGATTCATTTCAATTCTCGCATCAATTTCTTTATGTGTTTCGGCAATCTGACTTTCTACTTTTTCGACAATCGGCCGAAGCTTTTCCCCGTTTTTTAACTGTTGAAACATGTTTTACTCCAATCTAGACTTTATACTTTTGCAATTGTCCTGTTATTTGATGATCTTTGAGAGAGTATCCTTTGCACTGATAAAATTGGCCTTCTTCATCAAAGCTGAGCCCGCGTAAAATCGTGTCATTTTTCAACTGTGACAAGAGTTTTCCTTCTGTGGCCGGAATATGAACCTGATAAGGAGTCATCTGGTTAATCATGACATCCTCGATTTTTTTCTTAAGCTGCTGTCTGTCTTCTTTTTCAAAGGCAGAAATAAAGATGGTTGGTGTATCAGCCGTCGGCACGAAATCAGGATGCTTTAAATCTCTCTTATTATAAACTGTTAATTGCGGAATTTCCTTGACCTCTAAATCTTCTAAGAGTTTATTGACCGTTTTTTCATGTTGAAAATAATCAGGATTCGACATATCGACCACATGCAGCAACAGATCCGCCTCTCTAACCTCCTCTAAAGTGGAGCGAAATGCGGCAATCAGGGCGGTTGGCAGATCTTGAATAAACCCAACGGTATCGGTAATCAGGGTCACAAACCCACTTGGCAAAATCAGCTTCCGCGTCATCGGATCAAGCGTGGCAAATAACTGGTTTTCCTCATAAGATTCCGCTTCCGATAAACGATTAAATAACGTGGATTTTCCGGCATTGGTATAGCCGACAATGGCCACTTGAACGGCCTTGTTTTTCTTACGTCTTTCGCGATAGCGTTCGCGGTGCTGGACGATAACTTCCAGCTGTTTTTTGATGTCATCAATTCGCCGGCGGATATGGCGGCGATCTGATTCCAGCTTTGTTTCACCGGGGCCTCTTGTTCCAATTCCCGCCCCGAGCCTTGATAATGCTGTTCCTTGTCCTGCAAGACGAGGCAGTATGTATTGAAGCTGAGCAAGTTCAACTTGCAGCTTTCCTTCCTTGGAACGGGCTCTTTGGGCAAAAATATCCAATATCAACTGAGTTCGGTCAATAATTCTCGCATTTAGTTCCCTAGCCAGATTCCGTTTTTGACTTGGCG
>JAUZQA010000750.1 GCA_030705665.1 Bacillota bacterium | reverse complement strand
GGCTGCCCTGGCGGGGGCGGCTTTTTACCTTTTCACGACCTGTTTGGCAAATTTATTTTACAATACTGATTATTTCATGTCAATGTTGTGAACAACCTAAAGGACCTCTTCCAGTTTCACATAAAAAGGCTATAAATTATTCTATTTCTAGCTTTTTAAAAAATTTTTTAGTGAATTTTGGTTCCTCCATAATCAGTAATCAGCAATTCGACCTTGCAATGGACTGGTACCTCACTAAAGGTTTGATCCCAATCTTTTTTAACCTTTTCCCACACTCTTGGATACTTAATTCGCATTTGCGTTCCAAAGCCTGCAGCATCAACATGAAATTCTCCTTGCATTTTTCCAAGGGTATTCTTAATCAATCGTTTCACTTCTTCTTCTAGAGCTTTTTTCGTACTTTTACGATACTTTTTTTCGTCTGTATGATTGTAGCCGTTCCAATTTTCCGTTATCCGCCCATCCGTTTTAATCATGACATCAAAAGAGGTAATCTTCCCATTCACAACATGTGGGGTAATTTTACTTTTCATGGACTTGGCCTCATAAATAATGATCTGCCCTGTCTTGTTATCATGTATTTTAACCACTCCCCCTTGTCCCTTTCCAGACAGCCATGTAATCCCTTCTACCTCCTCTTCACTCAAAAAACCTTTCAGTTTGTTTGTTTTTCCATTGATCACGCCGGCTCCAGAAAATTTTATTTCTCCATCCGTTCCTATGATATTTTGCACCAGGAAACTCGAGCCGGAATGAATCTGGCTTTCAATTTTCGCCAGTGACAAAGGGGGGATCATCCTTGTTGTCCTATATAGATTATCAGCGATTCCAAGGATCCGAATCGCCGGTATGTCCCCTGGTTTTTTGGTTTCCAATACATTGAGGGCTATTCCCTTGCTGATAAATACCTGACAGCTTGGCCTCATTTCGTTATCTCGGAAAAAAAGATCGAGTAATTGGTCTAAACGAAGGTCTCTTGCTGCTTTTTCACCGATGATGATAACTTTCGTATGATGGAAAATAATAGGTCGGTCATTTCTTAAGGATACTTCCCGGATAAGTTGATGAAAGGAATCTCCTGTTTCCGAAATATTGATATAGCTTTTTTGTTGAGAACCGCCTTTATTTTCTAAACCAGCTGCTTTTGGATTGATAACTTGATGGGTTAATGTGATAAAATCTTTTTTAGGATATTCACCGTTTTCTTTGTTTAGCTCTTTTTCAATAGTGGTTTTGGCAGCTTTATCGATTGCTAAGCCAACACCAATACTTAATTCTTCAATCTCATGACTGCTCCAGCAACCAGTAAGGGAAATCAGCAGCAATGAACATACTGAAAGTTTACTGAACCTGCTTAGCTTCATGATTTAACCTCCTTACTTTTGAGATTATAAGCAGAAGTAGCGGTATGGTACTAAATAACCATAGACCTGCCGTGCTAATAAGATCTCCCATGATAAATAAGTCCTTAAGCGTTTTGGGAACCATTGCCAAAATATAAATAACCGGTAGTAAACCAAACAGTGGTATACGAATGTTGTTTTTTAAAATTTGTGCCAGGCCTAAACTGGCGGCATAGTAAGTAATTGTATAGGTAGAAAATATTTGCATAATCCAGATCACGAGTAACAAAGACTCAAACCGTTCAAATATTAAGCCAGGCATTTCAAAACTTCTTATTAGCGAAATAGTTGGCCATATTCTCATCACTACGCCATCTGTGGATAATGCACCAATGACCATCACAACTGTTATCATATAGAAGATTAATGGGATAGAAACGCCAACGAAAACAGCCTTTACCCCTTTTTTCGGTTGATCCATAAAGGCTAAAAGAAGAAGCATGATTTCCGTCCCGCTAAAAGCCAAAGTCGTTACCTTTATCCCTTTTAATACAGGGGTTATCCCCCTCCCCAGAACTGGTCGTAAATAATCAAGTTCAAAGATTTTCAAACTCATAAAGGTGACTAATAGAAAAAGAATGATGGTAATAGGAAGAATAATATCAAATAGGCGGGCAATTGAGGTAATCCCACCAAGGAGTAAAAAAAAACCTATCCAGATAAAGGGGATGATGATGGCCCACATTGGCGTACCTTCGAGTAAAAAAAAACTTGTCACTTCTCCCATTACTCTAATCTCAAATGCGG
>JAUZQA010000075.1 GCA_030705665.1 Bacillota bacterium | reverse complement strand
GTATCTGCTTCGGCTGTAGCATAGTCGATGTCAGCGCGAAGTGTATGAAGTGGAACAGTTCCTTCGCTGTAATGTTCTGAACGAGCAATATCTGCTCCGCCTAAACGACCTGAAACCATTGTTTTAATTCCTTTTGCACCTGACCGCATAGCACGTTGGATAACTTGCTTTTGGGCACGACGGAAAGAAACACGGTTTTCTAATTGACGAGCGATATTTTCAGCAACCAATTTTGCATCCATATCAGCTTTTTTAATTTCAAGAATGTTAATGTGAACACGTTTGCCAGTAAGTTGGTTTAATGCTTTACGTAAAGCCTCAACTTCTGTACCGCCTTTACCGATAACCATTCCAGGCTTCGCTGTATGAATAGTAACGTTCACGCGGTTTGCAGCACGTTCGATTTCAACCTTAGAAACAGAAGCATCTTTTAATCGTTTCGTGATGTATTCACGAACTTTGATGTCTTCGTGTAAAAGAACAGCAAAATCTTTGCCTGCGTACCATTTAGATTCCCAATCACGGATGATTCCGATACGCAAACCAACTGGATTTACTTTTTGACCCACTAGTTATCCCTCCTTCTTTTCTGATAAAACAATTGTAATATGGCTAGTACGTTTGTTAATTGCGCTAGCACGGCCCATTGCGCGAGGACGGAAACGTTTTAAAGTTGGTCCTTCATCTACAAACGCTTGTGCTACAACTAAATTATTAACGTCCATTTCATAATTATGCTCGGCATTTGCCATAGCAGATTTTAATACTTTTTCTATGATTGGAGAAGCTGCCCTTGGAGTAAGGTTTAAGATAGCTACCGCTTCACCAACTTGCTTTCCTCGAATTAAATCGACGACTAAACGTGCTTTACGAGGAGCAATTCGAACTGTTCTTGCAACAGCTTTAGCTTGCATTAGGATGTCCTCCTCTCATTAACGTCTTGTTTTCTTGTCATCATTTCCATGGCCTTTGTATGCACGTGTTGGAGCAAATTCTCCAAGTTTGTGACCAACCATGTCTTCAGTAACATATACAGGTACATGTTTACGACCATCATAAACAGCGACTGTATGACCGATGAATTGTGGGAAGATCGTAGAACGGCGTGACCAAGTTTTAATTACTTGTTTTCCTTCCGTTTCGTTTAACTTTTCGATCTTTGTCATTAAGTGCTCATCAACAAAAGGTCCTTTTTTTAAGCTGCGACCCATAAGTGAACCTCCCTTCGCGACTCTTCTACGGTTCGTTTTATGAACCGTAGCTTAGTCCCGTTATTTTTTACGACGACGGACAATAAATTTGTCTGATTTGTTTTTCTTCTTACGAGTTTTGTATCCAAGAGTTGGTTTGCCCCATGGAGACATTGGAGATTTACGTCCGATAGGAGCGCGACCTTCACCACCACCGTGTGGGTGATCATTAGGGTTCATTACAGAACCACGAACTGTAGGGCGCTTGCCTAACCAGCGAGAACGTCCAGCTTTACCAATTTTGATAAGTTCGTGTTGTTCATTACCTACTTGACCGATTGTTGCACGGCACTCAGCAAGAATCATGCGAACTTCACCAGAGTTTAAGCGTACTAGAACGTATTTTCCTTCTTTACCAAGCACTTGTGCAGATGTTCCTGCAGAACGAACTAATTGTCCGCCTTTACCTGGTTTTAATTCAATGTTATGAATAACTGTACCAACAGGGATATTTGCAAGTGGAAGTGAGTTACCCACTTTAATATCAGCTTCTGGTCCAGACATTACTTCAGCACCAACTTGCAGGTTTTTAGGAGCAATGATATATCGCTTTTCTCCATCCACATAATTGATTAGTGCAATATTTGCAGAACGATTTGGATCGTATTCGACAGTGGCAACGCGTCCTGGAATGCCATCTTTATCACGTTTAAAATCGATGATCCGATATTGACGCTTATGGCCGCCACCTTGATGACGAACAGTTAACTTACCTTGGTTATTACGGCCGCCTTTGCTCTTTAATGGAGCTAATAGAGATTTTTCGGGAGTATCTGTAGTGATTTCAGCAAAATCAGATACTGTCATACCACGACGACCGTTAGAGGTAGGTTTGTACTTTTTAATCGCCATTTCTTTTCCCTCCTCTTCTTGAGTTTTTATGCTTCAAAGATTTCGATTTCTTTGCTGTCAGCAGTTAGTTTAACAATTGCTTTACGGCGTTTGTTTGTGTAACCGCCAAATTTACCCATGCGCTTGAATTTACCTTTGTAGTTCATGATGTTTACTTTTTCAACATCAACACCAAAGATTTCTTCAACTGCATCTTTCACTTGAGTTTTGTTAGCTCTAACATCAACTTCAAATGTATATTTTTTCTCAGACATTAAGTCAGTAGAACGTTCAGTAATAACGGGGCGCTTAATGATATCGCGTGCATCCATTATGCAAGCACCTCCTCTACTTTTTCAACAGCTGCTTTAGTCATGATCAATTTATCATGGCTTACAACGTCTAATACGTTGATTCCGTCAGCAGTTACAACTGTTACACCAGGGATATTGCGAGCAGATAATGCCACGTTTTCATCCAAGTTAGCTGTAACAACAAGTGCCTTTTTATCAACAGAAAGACCAGTTAAAACAGCTTTGAAGTCTTTTGTTTTTGGAGTTTCTAATGCAAGGCTTTCTAGTACTAAAATGTTTTCATCTAATACTTTTGAAGAAAGCGCAGATTTAATTGCTAAACGACGCACCTTTTTAGGTAATTTGAAGCTGTAGCTGCGTGGTGTAGGTCCGAATACAGTACCACCTCCGCGCCATTGTGGAGAACGGATAGATCCTTGACGCGCACGACCAGTTCCTTTTTGGCGCCATGGTTTACGTCCACCGCCGCTCACTTCTGAACGTCCTTTTACTTTATGTGTACCTTGACGTAATGAAGCACGTTGCATAACGATCGCTTCAAATAATACGTGCTGGTTAGGCTCAATTCCAAATACTGATTCATTAAGTTCGATTTCACCAACTTGTGAACCGCTTTGGTTTAATAATGTTACCTTTGGCATTCCTTAGCCCCTCCTTTCTTTTGAATTAATTATCCTTTAATTGCATTTTTAATTTTTACTAGTGATTTTTTAGCTCCTGGCACATTACCTTTAACCAATAAAAGATTACGCTCTACGTCAACTTTTACGATTTCTAAGTTTTGTACAGTAACTTGTTCTCCACCCATACGTCCAGGTAATGCTTTACCTTTAAATACGCGGTTTGGAGCAACAGGTCCCATTGAACCAGGACGACGATGATAACGAGAACCGTGAGCCATTGGGCCGCGAGATTGTCCATGGCGCTTGATTGAGCCTTGGAAACCTTTACCTTTTGATACTCCTGTTACATCTACAATATCGCCTGCAGCGAAAATATCAACTTTGACTTCTTGACCAACCTCATATCCTGTTAAGTCATCTCCGCGGAATTCGCGAATGAAGCGCTTAGGATTAGTGTTTGCCTTTGCAACATGCCCTTTTTCAGGTTTGTTCGCTAACTTTTCACGCTTATCTTCAAAACCTACTTGAATAGCTTCGTAACCGTCGCTTTCAACAGATTTCTTTTGAAGAACTACGTTACCAGCAGCCTCAATTACTGTTACAGGGATTAGATTGCCATTCTCAGCAAATACTTGAGTCATACCAATTTTTCTTCCTAAGATTCCTTTGGTCATTTAGTCACACCTCCTAATTTCCTAATAATTTATTGTCATTAAAGTTTAATTTCAATATCAACACCGGATGGTAAGTCTAAACGCATTAATGAATCAACTGTTTGTGGAGTTGGATTAACGATGTCGATTAGACGCTTATGTGTACGCATCTCGAATTGTTCACGAGAATCTTTGTACTTGTGCACCGCACGAAGGATCGTGTAAACAGATTTTTCAGTTGGAAGCGGAATCGGTCCAGAAACGGCTGCACCTGAACGTTTAGCTGTTTCAACGATTTTCTCTGCTGATTGATCGAGGATTCTGTGATCATAAGCCTTTAAACGGATACGAATTTTTTGTTTTGCCATTATTTTCCCTCCTTTATCGCCTATTTTTAAAATAGACATTCTCCGTGGAAATTTTTCCTGTCACACTCGCCATGGCAAAGCGGCCGGGTGTGTCAGCAACCTCCCACTTCATCGCAGTCAAAGACCAACATTGTCTATTATACATAAAACATAAAGCAAACGCAAGATATTCTTTTAATTTGTTTATGCTTCACAACACTTTTTCTATTATAGCGGGCATATGTCGGTTTTTCAAGGATAATCTATTTGGTAGATAATGATGGTCTTGCATGATATTATCCATAGATCTAAAACTCTCTACATTATTAGTTATAAAGGGAGAAGCCAGTTTACACAGCTTCTCCCTTTATTCATATCCACTTTTCTTCTATATATATACAACTATTTTTATATATCCTTCAAAAGGTTCTCTGCTTTTTCAACTAAAATCTCTTCAATTGCGGAATGGTATCCCAAATAATTGCATAAATATAACTTTCTGCTAAACACTTGTGTTTCGATAACCTTGTTAATATGCTTCATTAAAACCCCAGTAAACAATAGATAAGGAATGACAAAGACTTTCTCAAAGTTACTTTCACTGGCGGACTGCAAACCTTCATCTAAGCTTGGAGTCGCCGCTGTTAAGAAACAGGTTTCAACCTTCCCAATGTCAGTATTTTCCTTTAGTAAGGAAGCCACATTATTTAAATCCCTTTTAACATCTGGATCGCTGCTCCCCCTGCCTACGAGAAGTACCATAGAGTTTTCGGTTATATCTTCTCCTATTTCCTTTATTCGATCTTTTAATGATTCAACCATCTTTGGATTTACTCCTATTGGAGAGCCGTACTTTACATGAACATTGGGATATAAGGATGATAAGCGACATAATTCATTTGGAATATCCTTTTTTGCATGGGCTGCAGTAAGCAGCAGCACTGGTATAACTGCTATTTTAGTTGCTCCTTTATTAACGCAGCTAATAAATGCTTCTTCTATGGTTGGTGAAGCCAATTCCAGAAAACAATATTCTTGTATTGGCACCTTCACTCTACTCATGCATTTTTTTATGAAGTCAGCTGCTTGCTCTCTTCCTGTAGCGACCCTGCTTCCATGACAAATATAAATGACTGCATTCATTTTAAAATCCTCGCTTGCTAAATATGATCATTAAGTATATTCTAAAAGTTCTTAAAAGCAAAGCGCCCTACATAGTTAGGGGCTTTACCAGGCTGTCGAAAAAATCGGCAACCCATCATCTTATTCAATTACTTTAATAACTCACTGGGTTAATATGGTGTAATAGTTTTGAAGTATAGGCTGTTAAACAGGTCTGTTGATTGGCGCTCCAGGCACTTCGCTTTCCGCCGGGGTATAGGGTAGCCTCCTCGTCGCTACGCTCCTGCGGGGTCTCCCCTGTCCCGTACTCCCGCAGGAGTCTTCGTGCCTTCCGCGCCAATCAACGAGTGTTTTCATTAAAGTTCTTCAGCTCAACTAATAAATAAAAAAAGTCGCGAAACCAAAATAGACGATATCGCTTTACAACTGGTTTATTTCCAAAATCGAGATTTATATGTTTATCTCAATTAATCCAGACAGACAAAATATAAAAAGGAATGCAACACACTAGCAATGTTAGATAAAAAAAGTGTGTTGCAATACAATTGGTTGATTTGCCACCCTGTTGATTGGAGCGGAGGGCACTCGACTCCTGCGGGATCAAGAGGTTACTTGAGACCCCACAGGCGCCAAAGCGCCGAGGAGGCTCAAGGACCTCCCCGCGGAAAGCGAGTGCGCGGAGCGGAAATCAACAGGCCCATTTGCAGGAAACATCCAAAAAATTTAGTATTTAAATTCCGGTAAAATAAAAAAATGCCGAGAAAACACCTCTTTCTCGACAATCTGGCAAAGCGCCCTACTCCGTAAGGCGCTTTGCTTCAATAATGAAGTTAAATGAATTGTCTCGATTTTAAATAAGCAATAACCTGATCAACACATTCCTCAACAGAGTGGAGGTTTGTTTCAACGACTAATTCAGGATTTTCCGGTTCTTCATATGGAGATGAAATCCCCGTGAAGTCAGAAATAATTCCTTGTCTAGCTTTTACATAAAGGCCTTTCGGATCCCTTTTTTCACACTCTTCGATCGGGCACTTAACGTATACTTCAACAAATTCATCTTCTTTAAGCAAGTCACGAACAACTTGGCGGTCATGCAGGAAAGGAGAGATGAATGCTGTTAAGACAACCTGTCCGCCATCAACGAATAACTTTGAAACTTCACCGATTCTTCGGATGTTCTCTTTTCTGTCTTCCTCAGAAAAGCCAAGATCTTTGTTTAAACCATGGCGAATATTGTCCCCATCTAACACATAGTTTCGAATTCCATTCCCGTATAAACGTGTTGCAACGGCATTGGCAACAGTTGATTTTCCTGACCCTGAAAGTCCTGTAAACCAAATTACAAAGCTATGGTGACCATTTTGTTTTCTGCGGGCATCCTTTGATAAGGATGCTTCATGCCAGACAACATTTGTACTCTTTTCCAACATTATTCACTCCGATTCCTTAAGCTTTTACCGTTTCTTCTTTTTCTTGCATGCCTTTGATTAGGACTTCAACTACTTCTTTACGGCTGAAAGTGCTTGGAGGAAGCTGACCGCTGCGAAGCATTTCTCTAACCTTTGTACCTGATAAAATGACACGGTCCTCTTTGCCATGCGGGCATGTTTTCGTTGATGCCATATTACCGCACTTATTGCAAAAGAAACTGTGTTCAAAGAAAAATAAGTTTATACCCAGTTCTTCTTGAGTAAAATTACTAAAGATCTTTTGAGCATCATATGTTCCGTAATAGTTTCCTACACCTGCATGATCACGGCCGACAATGAAATGAGTGCAGCCAAAGTTTTTTCTCACCATCGCATGGAATATGGCTTCCCTTGGTCCGGCATAGCGCATCGCAGCAGGGAAAACAGCCAAGAAGACACGGTCTTCAGGATAATAATTTTTCAAAAGAACTTGATAGCTTTCCATTCTAACATCAGCAGGAATATCATCCGATTTCGTTTCACCAACAAGTGGATTTAGGAATAAACCATCAACAGATTCAAGTGCTGTTTTTTGAATATATTCATGTGCTCTGTGAACAGGATTTCTTGTTTGGAAACCGACAACTGTTTCCCAACCCTTTTCAGCAAATACCTTTCTTGTGTCTGCAGGGTCTAAGTGGAATTCTTGGAACTTGTCGCGAACAATTCTTTTTAACAGCTTGATTTTCCCGCCAATATAGACAGTTCCTCGGCTGTATAATTTCTTAACGCCAGGGTGTGCATCATCAGCAGTGCGATATACGTTCTCTGCTTCAAATGTTTTATCTGGGCGATAAATATCTGATACGGCGATAACTCCGTATGTTTCATGATCAAATACTAATCTTGCTTCATCGCCCACATTGATGTTTTGTGCTGCTTCCTCTGAAATTGGCAGAGTGATCGGGATGCTCCATACTGTTCCATCAGCAAGACGCATCGTTTTAACAACAGACTCATAATCTTTCTGTTCCAAAAAGCCTTCAATTGGACTGTACGCTCCTACACCAATTAGCTCAAGGTCACTTAATGCCATAAAGTCTATTTCAATTTCCTTTTCAACATTTTTATAGTCATAAGAAGGTTCCCAACGATTAATTAGCGTTCCTCCATGTGGTATGCTAGCTGTCATGTTCCATTCCTCCAAAATTTAATATCAATTAAATGTCTATTATTCTTATTATTTTACTAGGGTTATATACAAAAGTCCATTATTCACATTATTTTACTAGGAATAAATTTTAGATCCCGCCGCCGCCTTCAAAAGTACTCCGAGTTTCTTCCCTAATGGTTTTGACAAGGCTTATAATACCCAATGTGGCAGCACATACGCTAAATAATATAACGACTGCGTACATATCAGTGTCTACGAATATTTTAATAAATCCATATGAAATGACAAGGGCCAAAAACGGGGATACAATCCATACTTTAACAATTTTACTGATCACCTTTGTTTTAAAAATCTCCTTGCCCTTTTGAGCAACACCTAATCCCATGATAGCAGTACTTGTAACCTGTGTCAGCGGAACCGGTAGGCCAAAAAGTGAAGATAAGATGACGAGAACCGCTCCAGTACTTGAAATGGCTCCGCCCTCCAGTAACGAAAACTTTGTGATCCTTTTAGCATTCGTTTGCAAGACGCCTTTTCCAAGGAGAACAACACCTATTGCAATGAAAAAGCCGCCAATTAATATTCCTGTTTGTGTGGAGACAATGCCCGCACCGACAATTGGACCGGCTGCATTAGCCACATTATTCATTCCGGCTGAAAAGGATTCAAAGAAGCCAACAATGATGACAAAAATGGAAAGGATCTTTTGACATTTGCCGCTCTTTACCTGTGGGAATTTCCGTTCAACCTTTTTAATGATCTTACCGAACAGAAACCCAAACGTAAATCCAATTGCGGGAATAAGAAACCAAAAACCCACAATCACAAGAATATTATTAATAAAGAGTGCATGTTTGGCAACACCTACACCCACTACCGCTCCAACAGTAATTTCACTGGTGGAAAGAGGTATACTTAATATATTGGCAATAAACAAGGCTACTGCAGCAGATGATAGAATAATAAGAACAACTTTTACCGTCAAATACTGATGGGGGATTATATTACTCCCAATTGTTTTAACAACTTCAGCCCCGCCTAAAACAGCACCTGCAAAAATGGCAATCCCGCAAAGCAGCAAGGCTAACTTCCTGTTTGGGAGTGCACCCGAGCCGTAAGGGATGCTAATGGAGGCTGCTGCCCCACTAGCTCCAATATTTAATGCAAAAAACAAGGCGACAGCACATGCTGCATATGTTAATATCATATAGATTCCCTCTTATAAGTGTAGTCCGCACTCGGTTTTACCGGTACCGCTCCATCTTCCTGCCCGAAGGTCCTCTTCGTTCCAAACTGGATTTGTACAAGGTTTGCAGCCGATGCTTGGGTAACCTTTGTCATGAAGGATATTATACGGAAGCTGATTTTTATGTGCGTAGCGCCAGATATCCTTCCAAGTCCAGTGAATTAATGGACAGATTTTAATCGCTTTAAATTTACTATCTTTATTTAGGAACTGCGTATTTTTTCTTGTTTCGGATTGCTCTCTGCGTAAACCTGAAAGCCATGCTGTTGTACCGCTCAGTACCTCATTTAATGGAATGACCTTTCTGATTTCACAGCATTTATTAGGCTCTCGTTCCCAAAGCCTATCACCGTATTGTTCAGCTTGCTGTTCAAGAGTAATTGCCGGCTTCTTCATTTCAATTCTTAAGTTTGGATACTTTTGTTTTACTTGGTCAATTAGTTGGTATGTCTCTTCAAAGTGAAGATCAGTGTCCAGAAAAACTATTTTTGCACTGTCATTTACTTTTGAAATTAGATCGATTAGAACAATACCCTCAATACCAAAACTGCAGGCATAGATTAATTCGTCATCGGAATAATTTTGATATGCCCATTTCAATACATTTAGTGCTCCCATTGTATCATTATCAATCGGAAATTCCGGTAAAGAACTGTTATCGATTGATTCATAGGTAAGAAGCTCTGACATTTTTCTTCCTCCATTTACAAAAAAACCTTCCACTCTGGAAAGCTTTAAATTTTAATTCCAAGTTAATGTATCGGTTTAATTTAATTTAACAGCATTTGTGGAAAATGTCAATGAAAAACTTAGAAGTTGTCAAAAAAGTCTGGAATAATAAGAGGAGTTTTGAAAACGCAAAAAAGCAGATGGATCGTCACCCATCTGCTTTTTCTATTATTAAGTAAAATTATGCTTCGATAACTGTTACAGATCCAGCGCCTACAGTACGGCCGCCTTCACGAATTGAGAACTTAGTTCCATCTTCGATCGCAACTGGAGCGATAAGTTCAACTGTCATTTCGATATTATCGCCAGGCATTACCATTTCAGTACCTTCAGGAAGAGAAACTACACCTGTTACATCAGATGTACGGAAGAAGAACTGTGGGCGATAGTTTGAGAAGAATGGAGTATGACGTCCACCTTCTTCTTTTGAAAGAACATATACTTGTGCTTTAAATTTTGTGTGTGGCTTGATTGTACCTGGTTTTGCAAGTACTTGACCACGTTGGATATCTTCACGAGCAACCCCACGAAGAAGTGCACCAATGTTATCTCCAGCTTCTGCATAGTCAAGAAGCTTACGGAACATTTCAACACCAGTTACAGTTGTAGATTTTGGCTCTTCAGTTAAACCAACGATCTCGACAACGTCACCAACTTTAACTTGTCCACGCTCAACGCGTCCTGTAGCAACTGTTCCACGACCAGTGATTGAGAATACATCCTCAACAGGCATCATGAAAGGTTTTGCATTGTCACGCTCTGGAGTTGGGATGTAGCTGTCAACAGCATCCATAAGTTCGATGATTTTTTCTTCCCATGCAGCATCGCCTTCTAATGCTTTAAGAGCAGAACCTTTGATTACAGGAATATCGTCACCAGGGAACTCATATTCAGAAAGAAGGTCACGAACTTCCATTTCTACTAATTCAAGTAACTCTTCGTCATCAACCATATCACACTTGTTCATGAATACAACAAGGTATGGTACGCCTACCTGACGAGAAAGAAGAATGTGCTCACGAGTTTGTGGCATTGGACCATCAGCTGCAGAAACAACTAGGATACCGCCGTCCATTTGAGCAGCACCAGTGATCATGTTTTTAACATAGTCAGCGTGTCCTGGGCAGTCAACGTGTGCGTAGTGACGAGCATCAGTTTCATATTCTACGTGTGCAGTAGAGATTGTGATTCCACGTTCTCTTTCTTCTGGTGCACCATCGATTTGGTCATATGCGCGTGCTTCAGCTTTACCTTGCTTTGCAAGAACAGAAGTGATAGCAGCAGTTAAAGTAGTTTTACCATGGTCAACGTGTCCGATTGTACCAATATTAACGTGTGGCTTTGAACGATCATATTTAGCTTTTCCCATTAGAAAAATCCTCCTTTAGATTAAAAAATATTTTAAGAATATTTATATATGGAAACTGTAAAATAATTCCTTATCTCACAGCCTCCAAGCTTACATAAGCAGTTATACTTTATACAAAGTGAAAAATCAATTATTCACCTTTATTTTTCTTGATAATTTCTTCAGAAATTGATTTTGGAACTTCTTCGTAGTGGTCAAAGTGCATAGAGAATACTCCACGACCTTGAGTGCTTGAACGAAGTGCAGTTGCATAACCAAACATTTCTGAAAGTGGAACCATAGAACGAACTACTTGTGCATTACCGCGTGCTTCCATTCCTTCTACACGACCACGGCGAGAAGTTATTTGTCCCATAATATCCC
>JAUZQA010000749.1 GCA_030705665.1 Bacillota bacterium | reverse complement strand
CCCCATTTTGAAACCTTCCATGACAGCAAACCGATCTTCTTGTTCAAGTCCCCCATGGAGTCTTTCACAAGAATATTTGGATTCTTCCAGTTCGTTATAAACAGCATCAACGTGTTCTTTGGTTCGGCAGAAAATGAGGCAGCTGTCTGGATTTTCTACAACCGTGACGTCTTTAAGGAGTGAAATCTTTTCTTCTTCTTTCACTTCGATTAAAAAATGTTCAATGGTTTTGGCGGTTACCCCGGTTGATTCAATCTCAATGTGAATCGGATCTTTCATATATTTATGGCAAAGATTTTCAATATCTTTTGGTATGGTAGCAGAAAAAACCATCGTTACCCGATTCAAAGGCAGCTCATTGATAATCGATTCTACTTCATCGATAAAACCTTTATTCAGCATCTCATCCGCTTCATCTATGATAAGATACTTTATTTGATCTAAAGCTAGGGTTTCTCGTTCAATATGGTCCATGACCCGTCCAGGTGTGCCGACGACGATATGAGTTTTTTGCTTCAATTCATCCTTTTGTTTCGTAAAAGGTTCTTTTCCATAGACGGCAACCGCTTTAATGCGTTTAAACCTTCCGATATTCGTAATATCTTCGCGGACTTGAACTGCAAGTTCCCTAGTTGGGGTAAGAATTAAGACCTGTGGTTTTTTTTCCTCCCATTCAATCATTTCGCAAACAGGAATACCAAAGGCGGCAGTCTTGCCACTTCCAGTTTGAGATTTTACGACAAGATCTTGTTTTTCCATTGCTAATGGAATGACTTCACTCTGAACTTCTGTTGGAGTTTCGTATTTTAACACAGCTAGTGCTCTTTTTATTTCATCGCCTACATGATAATCCGCAAAACTTCTTTTATTCATTTATTAACCTCGTTTTTTTGTTTTTTCCGACATATGTATAGAATTCTCTCCAAGAAATATCATATGCATTATCTAAATATCGTTTATTATACTTGAAAAGTCCAGACAAATCGGCTTTTATTTTAAATTTTAAATAGGAACAGATAGAATTGGCTGGAAATCTTGCGGATTATTTATTTAATAGCAACTTCAAGCTGCTCTCTTCAGTTCTCTATTTCATCACAATACCCAATAGCGAATCGCTTTGGCGACGCCATTTTCCTCATTGGTATCGGTGATCCAATCGGCTGCATTTTTTACTTCGGTTTGTGCATTACCCATCGCAACTCCACAACCAGCGGCCTTAATCATTTCGATATCATTAAGACTATCTCCCATGGCAATAACCTCATCCATTGAGATTCCAAGCCTCTTACAAACATGTATAAGGCCATTTGCTTTATTAACCCCCACTGCATTTACTTCGATGTTTGTCGGGCTGGAATTGCTGACCTCCAGATGCTGATTGCTTAAAAGTCTCTTTAGTATCGTTTCTCTCAGTGAATCATCAGCAATATCAAAGCCAAACTTCAGCCACGTCTGTGCAAAAATATCTTCTGGCATTTGATTACGCCACACCTTATCCGTGGCAACAGCCCAGAAATGGGTCTTATTTTTATTCGCCCACTCCCACATCTTTTGAATATATTCCGAATGAAGGATCTTTCTCTCATGCAGATTTCCCGAACAATCCCATATTTCACTGCCATTAACCGTTACCAAATAAGAAGATAGATTAAGAGACTTGGCATATTTCCCACAAGTCAAGATCGATCGGCCAGTGCTTAACACGACATGAATACCGTTTGCCTGAGCTTCTTCTATTGCTCGGCGGTTTTCATTAGAGATTAACTCATTTTCATTCAATAAGGTTCCATCCATATCTAAAGCAATAAGTTTATAATTTTTTTTATCAAACTGCATTCTATTTTATTCCTTTCTCTGGTCTAAAAAACCAACTAGATTTAGTTTAAATTCTTACAGTGTTTACTACAACAAAAAAACTTGAACAGACCACAAGTTCACTGTTTTTTCTACCTTGTTATATTGTTCTACATATCAAGTATTTTAAAGGACGAGTTCACATAGGAATTCGCCTTTTTGTATAATGGTGTAATAGGATTTATTTTATTTTAGCAGTAAAATTGGTATTATTTTTAACGTACATTTTAGCAAGTGGACAATATCTGTAATTCAATGTTTAAAACTTGTGTTAAAAATCATTGCTAATTTAATGCTACATAGATGACCAAT
>JAUZQA010000748.1 GCA_030705665.1 Bacillota bacterium | reverse complement strand
CTTTAAATGCCCATAAACGTGGATGGCTACATAATTCCAAGTTGGTACTGCTTTATTGGTCTCATACCACGAAGGAGATATATAGCAATGCGGTCCTTGAAAGGTCACAAGAACTTTCTGGCTCTCTATATCTTTCCATTGCTCGTTTTGCAATGCAAAATGTCCATATAGTAGATCATTTTCTCGGTTCAGCGTTAAAGGCAGATGCGTGGCGCAAGGCTCCCCATTATGTTGGGAAAATAATGTTGCAAAACTGTTTTTTTCAATAACTTCATAGATTATTTCTTTATCATTAATTTTAAAGTATTCAGGGATGTACATATTCATCAACCTTTCTAGTCGTTTTTTTAGATTTTTCATCGATTTATAGGCATATTTGCCTTAAAACCAAGGGAATCTTTGATTATATTCAAAATATTCCGTATAATTTAAAAAGAACCAACTCACTTGAATCGAATTCTCCACATAGAAACTATTATTATAGATAAAAAGTATTAAGACAAATCGAAAGAATTTCATTTTGTAAAGAGGGAGCATAAAGTTGAGAGAATTAATAACAT
Organism: Bacillota bacterium; assembly: GCA_030705665.1. Next base: position 1,624 of record JAUZQA010000748.1, on the reverse strand, counting down.
TTCTGTATGAAAATCCAAAACTTTTTGTGGATATCCTGGATTCTATTAAAGATGCAATCTATATTTCGGACTCTAATGGAAATACATTATGGTTAAATAAAGCAAGCGAAAGAATGTGCCGATTGCCGAAAAATAAAATAATCGGAAAAAATGTAAAAGACCTTGAAAAACAGGGTATTTATTCCCCGTCAGTTACAAGAATGGCTCTTGAGCTAAACAAAAATGTAAGTACAGTACAGATTGTAAACGAGGGAAGAAAATATATCGCAACTGGTCACTTAGTAAAGGACGAAGAAGGAAAAGTGATTGTGACTGTTGCTCATTCCCGTGATATTACAGAAGCTGTGAAAAACACAACTAAATTGCATGAAACAGAAGGACTGCTAAAAAAATACAGCGAAGAAATTAGAAAACAGAGTACAATCGCTATTAAGCAAAAAAGTTCATACTGGAAAAGAAAAAGTAAAAGCTATGAAAATGTAGAAAAATTAATGCCAAAAATTGCAAATGTCGATACCACTGTAATCATAATTGGTGAAACAGGCACAGGAAAAAGTATGACAGCAGAAAAAATCCATCTGTTAAGCAAGAGAAAAAGCGGCCCTTTTGTACAGATCAACTGCGCTTCATTGCCGGAATCTCTCTTGGAATCAGAATTATTTGGTTATGAAAAAGGTTCATTTACAGGAGCTGCTTCCCAAGGAAAAAGTGGATTAATTCAAGCTGCTGAAAGAGGAACACTCTTCCTTGATGAAATTGGTGAACTTCCATTGTATTTACAAGCAAAATTATTATATTTCGTCCAAACGAAATGTTATTTACCAATAGGAGCAAGAAAATACCAACAAGCGGATGTTCGAATTATTACAGCTACAAATCAAAATTTAGCTGATATGGTGGCTAAGGGAACGTTCCGATCAGACTTACTGCATAGGCTTAACGTTTTAACAGTCAAATTACCTCCACTCCGTGAAAGTTTAGAAGACATTGAAGAATTGGCTCAGCATTTTTTACATATCTACAATCAAAAGTATGATGTAAAAAAGACATTTTCCAAGGAAGTGTTGAATGCTTTTTACAAACACTCCTGGCCGGGAAATGTCAGAGAATTAGAAAACCTAATTGAACGTCTCGTCATCTTATCGGATGAACAAATCACAGAAGATGATCTTAATCAGCATTTGGTCCAACAAAACAGTGACATTAGTGTATTCAATAAAAAAAACTTTTCGTCCATGACTAATCTACTTGAGGAAACAGAACAAAATTTGATTGTGGATGCATTAGAAAAATATAAATCGACAAGAAAAGCTGCAAAATTTTTGGGTGTTACCCAATCATTACTGATGAGAAGAGTAAAGAAATATAATATAAGGATTGCTGAAGAAAATGAAACAAAAACGGAAGACTAGTTATGAAATATTTTCCTATAATTCATAATTGGGACGTTATAATTAACAGGCAAATTCACTTTCCAAGATAGCATGAATTTGCCTTTTTGGGGTTACATTAAATTCTTGTTTTACACCAGTCAATGATGAAGGCAGCATATGCTTTTGTAACTTCTTTTACACTATTTAAATCAACCCACTCATTTGCTCCATGCATGTTTCCACCTTTTGGT
>JAUZQA010000747.1 GCA_030705665.1 Bacillota bacterium | reverse complement strand
GTTGACAAACTATTAGCTGGTTTTGTGGAGGAATGATCTTATAAAAAATCAATCAAACTTGTATAAAACTATAGTATTTTTGTTTCTTCAAAACTTTGTTTTTTATCTTTTTTTCACCAGAAAGTTCTTCTCTTCCAAGCCTTGGATTCTTTTGTAAACACCTTTTCTCCTGCCAGCTCTCCAGCAATTCCTTCGCTAATCTGAGGTGTTTTGGTTATGCTATTCACCAACTATTATTACCCAAAAAAGGTGACTCAAAAGGTCGCAATACGCAACCTCCTAAGTCACCTTCTAATATCCTTTTATCTAGCTCATTTGGTGGTCACAATAATAGTATTGCCTTGAGTATTCATCGACCAACCAAGAATATCGACAGCAGACTTGAGCGGAATGTATGTGAATCCTGTTGCGCTCTTCCAAGCAGGCGTGTCTAAATGAACTGGTTTTCCATCAACAAATGCTATATTTCCTTGTACTTTCCATTCAATTTGTTTCTCTGGTGCGTTAAGAAGTAAACGATTTTCCTTTGTTTGTGTAACAGTACCATTGATGCTGCGGGCAAAATCGTCTAACGGAACCATAACATTGCCCTTGCTGTCTACAAACGGTGCTTCACCAACATGACTTACTCCAAGTAAAGCATTGTTTAACTGTACATTCACTACAGTACCATTGGCAGACTGTTTAGCCAAATCGCCACCGTTAAACATGTAAGGCAAGAAGTTCGGATGATTAAAATCAAACATATCAGTCAAATTGTTAGCATTAGCATCTTTGCTGTTTAGAGGATTCAAACCATAGTTCCATTCTATGAATTTTAAAACGGAAGAATGATCATATTGAACATGGCTCACATAATTCTCTTTAGCATAAGGAGATATCACTAATGCCGGAATACGTGGTCCATCTCCCTGTAAACCGTCTGCATTTGGAGTTACTGTCGGAGGCGCTACATGATCATAGAATCCGCCGCCTTCATCATACGTAACAATTATAGCTGTGTCTTTCCAGTATGGGCTGTTCATAATTTGGTTAATAGTGTCTTTAGTAAATTCCTCTGCAGACGGTGTACTTTGATTTCCTGTACCTGGATGTTCATCGTTGCCATATCCTGCTTTAATAAAACTAACTTCAGGAAGATTGCCGTTTTTAATATCCTTTGAAAAATTATTGTAATCTTTCAGGTTGTTATTATATTTCCCATCCTCATAGTTTTGGAAATACTGGAATGGGTTATGGTGTGGAGAATATGTTTTTGCTTCAGCTGAAGTCGGATCTGTTTTCGCTGCATCCCATCCGCCAGCATACCAAGCCCAAGATTGCTTGGAATCACTCAACTCATCCCCGATATTCTTATAGGTAAGGTTGTATTTAAGGGTATTGGTACTGCTATCTCCGCCAAACGGCCCGTTTTTAGGAGATGGATCACCTGTAATTTGAGCTTTAGGATTTGTATTTGTACTTGTTGTTTCACTTCCATTCCCAGATTGCGCTGCTACTAAATAAAGTGCACCTGGTGTGGACGGACCGAAAACAGGTTGAAAATAGTTGTCCGCCATTGCATAGTGCTGAGCGTATTGCCAATAGGCAGGAATGTCATTGTAATCAAAATAGGACATCGATAACAAGCCTTTGTCATTCGTGTCAGTCGGTTTGCCGCTATTATGATTCACCTGATAGAACATGTCCATTTTTCCACCATCAGCCATCGAGATCATTGGAGCATAACCATGATTTACATCGGTTTCTTGAATGGCGGCTTTCCCTGCATCATGCCAAGGATAGATTGGAAGTCCGTTTGCATCTGGATTATAGACATTTCCATTTGCATCTCTTGTCACATTCCCTGTGACATATTTAAAGTTTCTAACATCCTGAGGTGTCCCTTTAAGCGTTTTGAAGCCTGGAGCATATGGATATGTTCCAAAATAGTTATCAAACGTACGATTCTCTTGAAAAATAACTACCGTATGTTTGATTGGTGAAGCTGTTTTTACGTCTGAAGCTGATTGGTTTACCAACGCTGTTTTTGTTGCTTCAGCATTTGCTTTATTTCCTGCAAAAGGCGCAGCCAAAAGGGACAACGCACTCAGTGACAGTGCAATGTTACGAATTCCTTTTCTCATTTTTTCTCCCCCATTACATTTTTTGTACAACATTGAATTTAACAAAAATATGTAAATC
>JAUZQA010000746.1 GCA_030705665.1 Bacillota bacterium | reverse complement strand
TTCGTGGAATGGATCATCTTTTTATCTTTGATATGGACTGAACCTACGAAGTTGGGGTTTTGTACAAGTGCTTGGAGTCTTTCGCGAGTTTGTTGTTTTAACATGTTTATTCCTCCTTACATATAGTTCCATGTGTAGTTGGAGTATGGCAGCTAGGCCGAGGATGTGAGCTACTAGAACTGTTTGTGTCATGCTCTTAACCTTCTTATAATTTCCCTTTTAAGTGCTCCCTGTTTTTGTCTACACTTTGCGAGTTTAGATTTGTTTTCCGTAAGCCACTCGCAAACTACTTCTCGTTCAAAATAATCAAGAAGTGAATATACCGTAAGTTGTGCCAGGGTTTTACCTCCTGCGAATTTAAAAAGTTCGTCATCCACATTCATGCACTCACCTTCCTTTCGTTAAGTAACCTTTCGATATACGCTACGCCTTTAGGAAATACATAGGTTTGAGGTTTATTGAACTGACTATCTCCCATAGCAACAGGTTTTTCTTTGACTTCAAAGTAACCTCTGTCTAGATACTCTTGGTATGGAGTGTTATTTGAGAGAAGGACTTTTTGTTCTCTCAGGAAAGCAAAGAGTTTGTTTCGGCCTATACCTAATGATTTAGCAACTATGTTCATATTCTGGCTGTTCTTGGCATCAATGAAAGTGTCGAAGGCTTCTGCTTTGGGGAGAAGGAGTAATTTTTCTTCCTCAGCATCTGCTAACATACGAAGTGCTTCAGGGAATGATGTTGGCATTTTGTATGGTTGAAGTGAATATGATCCAGTTTTACGGATGGAAGGTAGTATTTCGTTTGCGACTTTCATTTGAAAGGAGACTGCAGTTTGGTTACTTGCTTTCATGGCTAGAAGATAAAAGATGTTCTCGGGAATGAAACCCTCTTTCCCAACTTGTTGGGAAAATCCAATACTATCAAGATGTCCGTGAACGGTTACCCATCGGATGTACTCAACTCCATCCTTTTCCTGGGTAAACCCCAATCCCCTCGCTACGTGTTCGATATTCAACCATGCTGTACCGTTTTCATCGACGTAACCATTTACCCCTGATACCGTAATTAAATTCATGCACTTTTCTCCATTCGTTCTTTTGCTATTGCCTTTCTAACTAAGTCCACTAGGAAATCAGCTAACTTTTCCAGTTCTTTTTGATCTTCTGAGCTTGGCATATTCCCCAACTCCTTTTGTCACCTTCCTAATAACCGCATCGGTTAGTTTATCGTCAAAAAAAATACCAGGTTTTTCTTCAAGGATATTTGCAATTGCTTCAATCTTTTCTGCATTATTGCCTTTTCCTTGCTTCTCAAATAGATGATACATTTGGCGAGTTATCCCTAAACTTTCATAGACGTGACATTGTTTAATTCCCTTTGCAATTCTGACTTTTCTAATGTTGTCATGTACTAAGGCCATTCTTGTAATTCACCACCCCTCAATCAACCGCTTAGGTTATTTATAGTATAACAACCGCATCGGTTATTGTCAATAGTAATTTTACTAAAATGTTGTTAATTATAACCTATTCAGTTAGTCATATATAATTTAACTCATGGACATGCTAGAATAAAGTATACAAAAAGAATGGAGGTGACAAAGGTAATGCCTAATAAAATAGGCGAGCGAGTTCGTTTTTTAAGGATTAAAAATAATTGGCTACAAAAGGAATTGGCAGATCGAACAGGATTTACAGCCCAGAAAATATCTAATATCGAGCGAGGTTTTACTAAAGAAATAAGCAGCGAAGATGTTGGGGTTTTTTCTAATGTATTTGGTGTAAGCACAGATTTTATCCTTGGAATAACACCTGAAATGAAGATAAAAGAGTCATTGAAAGGTGACGAGGAACTGGTATTATTCTTTAATGATCTATCAAAGCGAGAAGATTTAAAATTATTATTCAAGCAAGTAAAGCCCCTTAAACCCGAAGTTATCAAGCGTATCATAAAATATATAAAGATCGTAGAGGACGAAGAGAAAGAGGAATGATTAAACCCCGGCAAAGGCGCCGGGGATTTTGTGTCTCTTGGGGTCCTTACAAAATAAGACGGAAGGTGACATAATGGGACAAGAGTTACTACAATCTGACCTGCAAGACATAAGGATTCACCTAGTACCATTAGGTGAGGGAGTTAATGGATTCGTTTATGTCTCTGGCCGAAATGTTCCACACATTTTTCTC
>JAUZQA010000745.1 GCA_030705665.1 Bacillota bacterium | reverse complement strand
TATAAATAAGGATAATGCAATAAATGAAATAAATAAAATGTTAAAAACTTATACTTTCATATAAAAAATTTTTATATGACACTTTTTGCAGAAATATAGATTATCTTATATTTTGAAAATAATTTAAAATAGGTGTATCTGCCTGATGCTGTCGAAAACTATCGACAAACCTTTATTTTTAAGTTGAAAAAATATTTATAGCATCTTTTAACTTCTGAGGTTTTATTTATAATACAATGGCAAAAAGCCACCCGAAGGCGGCTTTTCCACTTAATGTTGAACTTGCTTTTGCTGCTCCATTACCTTCTTGTGTGAAGGAAGGAAAAGAGTAACTATGAGGTTTGCAGCCCCAAGGAAAAACACCAGAATGAACACAAGGTGCAGGCCATGGGCAAGTGCTTGATGAATCATATCAATGATATTTGCAGGCAACTTATTGATCGCACCTGAATTTAAGGCACTGCTTATATTGCCGCCCCCGCTCCATGCTCCATTTGAATGTTCTTTGCCATAAGTAATGAGCGAGTTATTAAAAATCGTACCGAAAATAGCCACCCCAACCGTTTGACCAATCGAGCGAGTAAAAGTGTTAGAAGCTGTTGCCGCTCCGCGCATTTGCCAGCCTACCGCCGATTGAACAAGAACTGTCGTTGGAGTTGTAGCGTAACCCATACCAAGACCAATAACGATCATAATACCAACAAAATACCAATACGGTGATCCGAGTTCCAGGGACAGCAGCCATGTCCCACCGAGTGCAATTAATATTGCTCCAATAACAGCCGTAAACTTAGAGCCGATTTTATACATATAACGTCCGGCAAAAGTTGCACCTAAAGGCCATGCAATAGACATCGGCATTAGCGTTAGCCCAGAGCTCGTTGCACTGTGGCCGAGAATGGTTTGAATCCACATTGGTAAATAAACGTTAACACCGATTAGAACAGAGCTTGATAGGACACCAATGAAATTTGAAACCAAGATCACTGGAATCCGAAATAACGACGGTGGAAGCATAGGTTCTTTCACTTTTGTTTCAATGTAGCCAAATAGGACAATAAATATTAACGCTACAGCAAAAAGTAGATAAATTTGTGCCGAATTCCATGCATATTTCTGACCAGGACCAGCATTTAGAAGAGCGTATAACAGCGTTGAAATCCCAATTGTAAAAGTAATTGCCCCAAGATAGTCGATTTTACGATCCTTTTTCAAGTCAACTGTCTCATGGAAGAAAATAGAGAGTAATACAATAGAGACTAAACCAACTGGCAAATTAATATAAAAAATCCAGCGCCAGCTGACATGATCCACAAAGAAGCCACCGACTAATGGCCCTAAAAGGCCTGCGATTCCCCAGACCGAACTGAACACACCCTGCATTTTTGCCCGTTGCTCACCTGGATAGAGGTCACCGATAATCGTAAAAGTTAACGGCATTACCGCCCCAGCACCTATCCCCTGAAAAGCACGGAACCAGATTAATTGTGTCATCGTATGCGCAGCACCTGATAGCATCGAGCCGAGAACAAATAAAATGACCCCAGCCATAAAAATTTTCTTTCTGCCAAATAAATCAGCTAATTTTCCATAAATCGGTGTTGTTACAGATGTTGTAAGAGTATAGATGGCAAAGACCCAGCTGATTAATTCCAGCCCGCTAAGATCGCTGACAATCTTCGGCATAGCCGTACTGACCACAGTGACATCAATGGCAACTAAAAGAATGGCAACCAACATAGCAACGGTTACCATTTTACGGTTTGTAGTTGTATTTGACATGTTTCTTATCTCCTTAAAATTAGTAATTAAATTATAGTAGGTATGACTAAGTTATTTTAATTCATCATCGTATTTTTAGTCAACAACTTGACTAAAGTCATTAGCCTTTTTAATATTGATATTAGAAAATTGAGGACCAAAGATAACTTGACCGCTTTGGAGGTTTACATGGAAAATTTAAAAACAAACATAACATTGGATTTCTTTAGGGTATCAAATCTTTTAAGCAGATATGGAGCAAAGATGGTTGCGGATGTTGGACTTAATAGTATACAGCAATGGGTTATTCTCAGAACAATCATTGAAAAAGGAGAAATTTCAATTGGGGAATTAAAAGAGGAAACACTAGTAACGAAACAAAATATGACAGGGATGATCAATCGTTTACAGCAATCAAATTTAGTCGC
>JAUZQA010000744.1 GCA_030705665.1 Bacillota bacterium | reverse complement strand
TGAATCGTTTATTGAAGTGGGCATTGAGCATGATGAGGAATATTATCCAAATGCCTACATCCCAATCTGGAAATGTAAGGGTGAATGGTTTCAAAAAATTGGCTATTTAACAAGGCGAAATAATGAACAGTTGAATAGCATGATTTCGTCTTTAGTTAAGGAAATGCTTGCTGACAAAGAAGGGGACTAATAAGTAAAGTAACCGTATTTTCATGAATGATATTTTCTTCTTCAGGTAACTCTTTAAATAGTAGTTGTAAAAATGGGGGTTCTTGATGAAGAAAATGGTCATTTTTTGTATTCTCGCTGTTTTATTACAAAGTGGAAAAGAGGTTAGAGCTGCCAATAAAGTTAGTTTCCAGATTGAAATGCTTCCTTGGAAAGAAGTAAATATCCTATTGCCAAAATATACTAAATTTACTGTAATGGATGTTGAAACAGGGAAACAATTTCGTGTTCAAAGACGGGCGGGCAGTCATCATGCCGATGTACAGCCATTAAACTCAGAAGATACAAAAATCATGAAAAGTATTTATGGTGGAAAATGGAGCTGGAAACGCCGTGCCATTATTATTATACATAAAGATCAGTGGCTCGCTGCCTCCATGCACGGAATGCCGCATGGAGCTGGGGCGCTTAAAAATAACTTTCCAGGTCATTTTTGTATCCATTTCTTTGGGAGTACCACCCATCGAACCAATTCAATGGACCTTGCTCATATGCTGATGATTTATAAAAGTGCTGGCAAACTGGATGAGTACTTTTGGGTGGCAAATCCTTATGAAGTTATTCAAGCTTATATAACAGGCATAAAGCAAAAGGACGAAATAATTTCCTCCACAGCATCCCTTCAAAAACTTAAATGGAAAGGTGTACTTAACCAAATTGAAAGCATAAATATAAGACGGCTGTCTCTCCTTCCTCCAGAAGACTTAAAAAATGAGATCAGCCTTGCTGTTCCCATTGAAATCGATATATTTCTCAACAGGAGCGGGAGGAAAACCATTAAAGGAAGCATTCATTTAGTACGCTTTTCACAATATCAGCCTTGGAAAGTCGATACAATAAGGTTTTTTAAGGAAAGTAACATTAGAATGTAATGAAATTACTCTCATAAGCCCAAAAAACCCCTATTTATAAATAGAGGTTTTTTTACAGAATTTATAGTGGCTGCTCACCAAATTTAATAAACATTCTTTCATCTTCAATTAAACCGCATACAGCACATTGGATCTTATACACTGGGCCATTGTATGCAAGATGAAAGGGCTCGAGTTCAGCAGCAGCATATTCCTGGATAATGTCCCCTGTTTGAGGGTCTTTTTTTACCGAGTGTGATATTTGTTCAATAAGATTAAAGCGACTACGGTTTGTTTTACAATTTGGACATCTATATGGACTTGACATTGTGTTCTCCTTTCACATTTTAGTTAATGGCTATTTTTTGCAAAATAGTAAGGAAATATGTAACAATTCAGTTATGATTATTCAAAAATTTGGGAGATAGGGGAATAAGATGAAAAAAATACGATTGATGTTTCTTTCATTCCTATGTGTCTTGGCTTTAGCTTCATGTTCTTCCCAAAAGGAAAAACAAAGTTCAATACCCAAAATGCTAGATGTGAATTTGGCGATTAGTCCGCAAAAAGGTGTGGTGAATCAGTCGATCACATTTAAGGCAACGGTAACACAGGGAAAAGAAAGAGTTAATGATGCCGATGAGGTAACCTTTGAAATCTGGCGGTCAATGAACCCTAATCATGAAAAGATTGATGTCAAAAAGGGGGGAAATGGTGTTTACAGCCTTACCAAAACATTTCAGCAGGATGGGACATATTATGTCATTTCACATATAACAGCAAGAGGAATGCATAATATGCCAAAGAAAGAATTTATCATTGGACAGGCTAGTGAGGAAGAAAATTCGAAAACAGACAGTTCAATGAAAGGAATGAACATGAAATAATTTTGCTAATCGTGCAAACAAGGCAGTTTTTGCTGCCCTGTTTGCATTTTGATTCAAAATTTATTGTCCTTTTTAGCTCGCAAATTTACTTTAGCCGAAGGACCAAGTTTTTCATTTAATTTTTCCGAAATTTCTTTTGAAAAATCACCCTCTGTATTCGTTCCAATATTTAATTTGCCAGTCAATTCTTTTATTCCTAATTGTCCAAAGTTATTGGAGTAAT